>NZ_QUKZ01000020.1:0-46362 GCF_003481355.1 Dorea sp. OM07-5
TTCGAGTCGACCTCACCCTTGGAAAGCAAGACAACCGTCTCAACATGCACCGTATGAGGAAACTGATCCACCGCGCGCACCTTCGCAAGCTCGTAGCCTTTCTCGCGCAGGAACTTCACATCCCTTGCGAGTGTTGCGCTGTCGCAGCTGACATACACAACACGCTCCGGCTGCATGTCAACAATCGTCTGAAGTAGCGATTCCTCGCAGCCTTTGCGCGGCGGATCGACAACAATCACATCTGCGTGCGCTTTCTCACCATTGTGCGTCTTCGCATATTCTTTATAATAATCCGGCAGAACTTCCTCGGCTTTTCCGACATAAAATTCTGCATTTTTAATTCCGTTAATCTTAGCATTATTTTTCGCATCATCAATCGCCTGCGGCACGATCTCCACACCGTACACCTGCTTTGCCTTCTGAGCAAGGAACAGGGAAATTGTTCCGATTCCGCAGTACAGATCCCACACCGTTTCCTCACCGGTCAGGTCTGCATAATCCAACGCCAGCTCATATAATTTCTTTGTCTGCACCGGATTCACCTGATAAAATGACAGTGGTGAAATCTGATACTTTACATTTCCGATATAGTCTGTGATAAATGTCTGTCCCCACAGAAGTTTAATCTTATCTCCCATAATAACATTCGTCTTTGCGCGATTCACATTAACAGTAATACTTGTCATTCCCGGAATTTTTCGCAGACGCTCCACAAGAACTTCTGCGTACGGCAGTTCTTCTCCATTTAAGATCAGACAGACCATGATCTCATCGGTTGTGAAGCCGTAACGAATCAGCACATGGCGCACAAGACCGGTATGCTTTTCTTCATTATAAGATAGAATCTTGTATTCTTCCATAAACGCAAGAATACACTCCAGAATCTCTTTATTTACCGGAACACCAAGAATGCAGTCTGTATTTGAAATAATATTGTGCGTTCTTCCGGCATAAAATCCGGCAATCACATGTCCTTCTTTATCTGTGCCGATTGGGAACTGTGCCTTATTCCTGTAACAGAACGGCTGATAGTCCGCTGCACCTGCCTTTTCAGTATCCGCAGCAGCCGCAACTTCTGCGGTTTCGCCGCGTTCCATCCCAACAACCGGCTCCATGATCTCATCTAAAAGCTCCGTTGGCACACCACCGATCCGTTCCAGATTGCCGCACACTTTTCCCTCTTTAAATGCAAGCTGCGCCGAATATTTCATTTCCTGAATCTGACAGCCACCACATTTTCTCGCCATCGGACATGCCGGTGTCTTCACTCTCGCCTCGGACGACGTCAGGATCTTCTGTAATCTCGCATAGCCATAGTGCTTCTTCGCTTTCATGACTTTCGCTTCGATCACATCTCCGATCATGGCATCTTTAATAAAGAGGGTATAGCCATCAACTTTGCCTATGCCCTCTCCATTTACGCCGATATCTTCAATTGTAACTGTTACAACATTGTTTTTTTGCATATCTTTCTCCACTTAAATTGAATCTTATCGCTGCATCTTTGTAATTTTATTTTCCTACACAATCGTCTTTCTCAGATTGGATTCAAATAACCGGTTGTATCCAAGCCAGTCATTGTTCTTCTTGTCTTTGAAAAGTTCCGTCAGTGTCTGCATCTTCGCATCGGTTGCATCTGCGAAATTCAGTGCCAGTGCCTCTGCCAGCGCAGGTTTCTTCGGTGAACCATACTCTAATTCTCCATGATGCGCAACGATACAGTGCTTTAATTCACTTGCCAGCTGCTCCGGAAATCCCGGAATACTTCTGACTGCATCAGAGATCATCTCCACACCGATCACGATATGTCCAAGCAGCTGTCCATCATCTGTATAATCATTTGTCGGGAACGGTGACAATTCTTTTGTCTTTCCGATATCGTGACAAATGGCTGCAGCATATAGCAGATCTTTGTTGAGAATCGGATATGCACTCACCATGTATTCGCACATTTTCACGACACTTAATGTATGTTCCAGAAGTCCTCCGGCAAATCCATGATGAACGGTCTTTGCTGCAGAATGTCCGACAAATGTCTTGATAAATGCTTCATCATTTACAAAATAATACTCTACCGCCTGACGCAGATAGTCATTATCGATCTTCTTCACATATCCGATCAGTTCTTCAAACATACTGTCTGTGCTTTTCTCGGTTGTCGGCATGTAGTCTGCTGCCACATACTCATCTTCATACGCCTTACGGATCTGACGGATATTGAGCTGCAGATTGTTATTATAACTGATCACATCGCCAAATACTTCGATAAAATCCATCTCATCATAGTCTGCGATTCCATTAGAATTCGGATCCCAGACCTTTCCGTCCAGTGTTCCTGTCTTATCCTGCAGAATCAGATTGTCATATGGCTTCCCGTTTCTTGTCTCTGCGCTTCTTTTTCCTTTGCACAGATAAATATTCCGGATGGTTTCGCCTTCTACTAATGTGTTGATATATCTCATATTTTATAGCCTCTTTCTATTATTTATTTCCCACTGTAGCATTAAAATGCACAGCAACATACTGATCTTTCGCACCGCGTCTGTAACCTTTGATCAACAAATGTGTGCCTTCTTTTTCTTCCATCAAAAGTTCATGATACTGTTCAAAATTCTCTATATCTGTTCCTCCAATCGCAGTCAGCACATCCCCGCTCTGGATACCGGCGCGCATCGCCGGAGAATCTGCTTCTACTTTATCTACATAGATTCCTCTTGGAATCCCGCGATCTTCCGCTATATTCTCGGACACATCCGTTGCATGGATTCCGATGTACGGAACGCTCTCTCCGTTCGCCAGAAACTGCATAACATCTTTGATGTCTGAAATCGCATATGCATGCATCAGTTCTTCTTTCGCATCTTCGCCTGCCGCATCACAGATAATTCCAACCACTTCTCCCTGCCGGTTAAACATAATACCACTGCCTCCGGTAAATCCGGCAAGCTCTGCTCCCAGAATATGATATGTACCATCAGCCCACTCTGCTTTCTCGGTACTGGATCTCAGCACACCATATCCCACTGCATCGCCCTGCCCGAAAAGCATACCAAGCAACACGGTGGTGTCACCCTTCTTCACCTCATAGGAACTGCCAAGCGCTGCAAGCCGGATACTCTTTGCCGTCTTTTCTTCCAGCTGTGATTCCTTCACTGCGTAAATCGTCAGTTCTAGATTCGCATCGCTCTTCTTCTCTGTAACCCGATACTTTTTTCCATCACAGAATGTTGCCTGGATCTGCTGTGTTTCTCCCACTTCCATCGTCGGTCCCAGGATCAGAAGTTCCTGCCCGTTGTCTGCGATCAGGACACCGGATACCGACTGACTCTCACTGACAAACTCTTTATTGCCAATCGTTGCATCCGTCAGTACAAGAAGCGATACTACACTTCTCTTTCCTTTCTTCGCAACATCACTTAATGACTTCACAGACTTGCTGTAATTATCTTTCTTCTGTCCGTTTCCATCTTTCCCGGATCTGTCTGTTTCATTTTCTGCAGTCTGCTTCGTGTCTCTTGGAATCGTCACTTCATCCGGATTGCCGGATATTCTGCTCTCTACCCATGGTTTGAACACACTAAAAGTAAAGCAGGCAACCAGTCCGATAAAAATTCCCACGCCTATCTTACGCAGGATTCTCTTCTTCCGTTTTCCTGTGCCACCCACTTCATCTTTGATGACTTCCTGTAAAAAAGAATACTCCGGAGTCTCGTTCATTTCTGATTCTTCTTGCTGTCTTTTTTGCTCATCCATAGGTCCTCGCGTCTCCTTCGCAATCCTTTTTCTAGTATAGCGTATCACCTGCAAATGTTCAATATTTATCCTTTTCTTTATCCTGCAAATAAGGTAGAATATATCCAGGTGAGAATTATGAATAAGAAAACATTAGCAAAACTGGAATATAACAAAATTATCGAACAATTAATAGAACATGCCTCTTCTTTCAGTGGAAAAGAACTGTGCAGAAGACTGAAACCGATGACAGACATTTCTGCCATCAGGAACGCGCAGGATGAGACTGCGGCCGCTTTTACAAGGATCGTGAAGAAGGGACGCCCGTCTTTTAGCGGCTGCAATCCGGTCAACGATTCCATCCGCCGACTAGAGATCGGCGGCGTGCTCGGAAGCGGGGAACTTCTCCGCATCTGCAAATTATTAGAGACCGCCGGTCGTGCAAGAGCTTATGGCAGACATGACAATGCCGATGAGATGGAAGATTGTCTGGACGGCTATTTTGAACAGCTCAATCCGGTAACCATTCTGGTAAATGAGATCCGCCGCTGCGTTATCGACGAGGATGAAATCAGTGACGATGCCAGTCCGGGATTAAAACATGTCCGCCGGGCAATGAACCAGATCAATGACAAAGTACACGCCACTCTTTCCAATATGGTAAATGGATCTCTCCGCACTTATTTACAGGATCCGATCATTACGATGCGTGGCGACCGCTATTGCATCCCGGTCAAAGCTGAGTACCGCAGCCAGGTTTCCGGTATGATCCACGATCAGTCTGCAACCGGTTCTACACTTTTCATTGAACCAATGGCTGTCGTAAAACTGAATAACGATTTAAAAGAATTATATGGGCAGGAGCAGGAAGAAATTCAGAAGGTTCTGGCACGTCTGAGTGCAGACGCTGCCGAATATACAACGGAAATCCACACCTGTTATACAATCCTGCGTCAGCTTGATTTTATTTTCGCAAAGGGTGCACTTGCACTTGATATGAATGCGAGCCAGCCGATTTTTAACACGGAAGGAAGAATCCACATCCGAGAAGGAAGACATCCCCTTTTAGATAAGAAGAATGTCGTTCCGATCACGCTTACATTGGGGGATACATTTGATCTCCTCATTGTCACCGGACCGAATACCGGTGGTAAGACGGTTTCGCTTAAGACCGTTGGACTTTTTACTCTGATGGGACAGGCAGGGCTTCACATTCCGGCACTGGACCGTTCCGAGCTTGCCGTATTTCACGATGTATATGCCGATATCGGAGACGAGCAGAGCATTGAGCAGAGTCTCAGTACATTCTCTTCTCATATGACAAATATCGTTTCCTTTTTGAAACAGGTAGACGAACACTCTCTCGTTCTTTTTGATGAGCTGGGTGCCGGAACTGATCCGACCGAAGGTGCAGCACTTGCGACTTCTATTTTGAATCATCTTCACAGCCGCAGCATCCGCACGATGGCAACAACGCATTACAGCGAACTGAAAGTCTATGCACTGTCTACGCCGGGCGTGGAAAATGCGTCCTGTGAGTTCGACGTTGAGACGCTCCGCCCGACTTACCGGCTTCTGATCGGCATTCCTGGAAAGAGTAACGCTTTTGCTATCGCTTCCAGACTGGGGATTCCGGATTACATCATCGAAGATGCGAAGACACATCTGACAGAACAGGATGAATCTTTCGAGGACATTCTGACAGATCTGGAAACGAGCCGTAAAACATTGGACAAAGAGCGCGAGACGATCGCTGCTTACAAGCGTGAGATCGAACGTCTGAAAATGGAAACCTCCCAGAAGCAGGAGAAGTTAGAAGCCCAGAGAGACCGTATTTTACGTGAGGCAAATGAAAAAGCACATGCTATTCTGGAAGATGCCAAAGAGACTGCCGATGAGACAATGCGAAATTTCCACAAATTCGGCAAGGCGAATATTTCTGCCGCCGAGATGGAGAAAGAACGTGAACGTCTCCGCAAGAAGATGGCGAAAACCCGTTCCGGCATGACACCAGAACCAGCGAAACCGAAGAAACAATACAAACCGTCAGATTTCAAACTTGGCGAATCGGTTAAGGTTCTGAGCATGAATCTTACTGGTTCGGTTGTATCTCTTCCGGATGCAAAGGGCAATCTGGATGTACAGATGGGAATTTTACGCTCCAAAGTAAACATTTCCGATTTGGAGATCATCGACGAGAAGCCGAACTATCTCCAGAAGACAGCGAAGCGTACCGGCAAAGGCAAGATCAAGATGAACAAATCACTTACCGTTGCTACTGAGATCAATTTACTCGGTAAGACAGTCGATGAAGCGGTTGCTGAACTAGACAAATATCTGGATGACGCAAGCCTTGCACATTTAAGCTCTGTCCGCATTGTCCACGGAAAAGGAACCGGTGCACTGCGCCAGGGCATCCACAAATACCTGAAGCGCCAAAAACATGTCAAATCCTTCCGGCTCGGTGCTTTCGGAGAAGGTGACGCCGGAGTTACAATCGCAGAACTCAGATAGAACACTGCGAACGAAGGGAGACTATTTTATATGGTAAATAAACAGAAAATTTTAATCGTAGACGATGATGAAAATATCGCCGAACTGATTTCCTTATATTTAACAAAAGAATGTTTTGACACGATGATGGTCCATGACGGTGAAGAAGCACTTGTCGCATTTGACACTTACCAGCCGAATCTGATGCTTCTGGATCTCATGCTTCCGGGCATTGACGGCTATCAGGTCTGCCGTGAGATCCGTGCAAGATCGAACACACCGATCATTATGCTGTCTGCCAAAGGCGAGGTTTTTGACAAAGTACTTGGGCTGGAAATGGGCGCTGATGATTATATTATGAAACCATTTGATTCCAAAGAAATGGTTGCCCGTGTAAAAGCTGTTCTCCGTCGCTACCAACCGGGGCAGAAGATGGAATCTCCGGTGGAAGACAAAAGTAAGCGTGTCGAATATCCGGGCATTTCCATTAACCTTACCAACTATTCGGTTATTGTGGATGGTCAGACTGTCGATATGCCGCCAAAGGAACTGGAACTTCTCTATTTCCTTGCTGCTTCTCCGAATCAGGTGTTCACAAGAGAGCAGCTTCTGGATCAGATCTGGGGATATGAATACATTGGCGATACCCGTACAGTAGACGTACATATCAAACGTCTCCGCGAGAAGATCAAAGATCATGCTACATGGGGACTTGCTACCGTCTGGGGTATTGGTTACAAATTTGAAGTAAAATAAGAAATAAACCACAGAGGCACTACATGAAAAGTACATTATATTTGAAATTTGTTATTGTATATATCATTTTCGGTTTCCTGAGCCTTTTTACGATCGCAACGCTCGGCTCTGGCTTAATCAGTGATCCGCTGACAGCCAGCACCGGTTCTTCCGTTCATCAGGAAGCGAATATCATTGCAACGAATTACCTGCCGCAATATTTTTATGGAAATATTACGCTCAACGATGTTCATCTGCAACTGTCCGGTATCGAATCGCATCTGAATGCTGCATGCTGGTTTGTTGACCGCAACGGCAAAGTGCTGACCTCGGCATCCTCCGGTGATTTTCCTTCCGCTCCGACCAGAATTGCGAACTTTGATCCGGCAGAAATTGGCAATAACCAATATGAGGTCAGTGATTACCACGGTTACTTTAATGAAGATGTACTCACGGTCATTGCACCGGTGAACAGTAACTATACTTCTCAGGGATATTTGATCATCCACAAAGACTTGAGCAGTGTTTCCGAGACACAGCATTATCTTCTGAATGCAGCTTATACGTGCTTTCTCGTCATCTATATTCTGTCCTTTATGATTCTGCTGGCGTTCCAGTTTTTCGTTTACCGGCCGCTCAGCAAGATCACGGAAGCCGCCAAGCAGTATGCTTCCGGCAATCTGGATTACGAGATACCTGTCAATACCGAAGACGAGATGGGATACCTTTCCGCATCCCTCAACTATATGTCTTCCCAGCTCCGGGATATGGAAGACTACCAGAAGAAATTTGTTGCAAATGTCTCCCATGATTTTCGTTCTCCGCTGACTTCCATCAAAGGCTATGTGGAAGCGATGGCAGATGGTACGATCCCGCCGGAATTACAGGGAAAATATCTGAAAATCATTTTATTTGAGACAGAACGTCTGACGGATCTGACACACGATCTTCTGACATTGAATGAATTTGATACGGAACATCTTCTGTTAGATAAAGTGTCATTCGATATTCATGAGATAATCAAAAACGTAGCCGCATCCTTTGAAGGGCGCTGCACCCAGAAAAAGATTTCGATTGAACTTCTTTTCGCAACCAAACATCTCTATATCTTTGCAGACAAAAGGAAGATCCAACAGGTTCTTTATAATCTGATCGATAATGCGATCAAATTCAGTGATCAGGATTCTTCCATTACGATCGAGACAACCGAGCGTGGCGATAAAGTTTACACATCTGTCAAGGATTACGGTATCGGTATTCCGCGAAATGCACTGAATAAGATCTGGGAACGTTTTTACAAAACGGATCTTTCCCGTGGCAAAGATAAGAAAGGAACCGGACTCGGTCTTGCCATCGTCAAAGAAGCCATACAGGCTCATGGAGAAAATATCAACGTTATCAGCACAGAAGGTGTCGGAACAGAATTTATCTTCTCCCTGCCGAAATCATCTGAAACGAGCAAATAGGCAGAGAAACTGACTTATAAAAACAAGTCAATTTCTCTGCTATTTGTGCCACTCATATCTGTATTCTCCTATATTCTATGTTTAGAAACATGTAAATGCTCCGTCGATCACGAAATCAGATCCTGTTGTAAATGTGCTTGTATCACCTGCCAGATATACGCAGATGGATTCCAGTTCTTCCGGTTTTCCCATTCTTCCAAGCGGTGCCATCTCGTTCCATTTCTCGATCAGCGGAATCAGTGTCGGAGAGTTCAGTGTCAGTTCTGTGCCGATATATCCAGGGCTGATACAGTTCACACGCACACCACGTTTAGCCCACTCGATCGCGAGAGATTTTGTCAACTGGATCACACCTGCTTTAGATGCATTGTATGCACACTGTGGCTGTGGGACATTAACAATATGTGCAGACATGGATGCAGTATTTATGATAGATCCGCCGCCGTGAGCCAGCATATATTTTCCTGCTGCGATATCTGTTAAGAAAATACCGTTCAGGTTGATGTTAATAACCTTTGACCACTGCTCATAAGTCATCTCTTCCGCCGGAGCGTTGATGCAGATACCTGCGTTGTTATGACAGAAATCCAGTCCGCCAAGTTCCTTTACAACTGTCTCTACCATCTCGTCAACCTGCTCTTTGTTCGTGCAGTCTGTCTGGATCGCAATGACTTTTCTTCCTGTCTTCTCAGCCAGTTCTGCCGCTGTCTTCTTTGCTTCCTCGATATCAAGGTCAACGATTGCCACATCAGCTCCTGCCTCTGCAAATGCAGTTGCGGTACATTTACCAATTCCTCTTGCTGCTCCTGTTACAAAACCTTTCTTTCCATCCAGTCTCATTTTCTCAATAATTCCCATGATGATTCCTCCTAATTTATAGTGTGTTTTTACGTTTTGAATCATTTTATAATTTTATTTTATAAAATCATTTTATATAATGTATTTACAGAATAGCCTATTTAAAGTAAATATACAATACTGTAAACTTCACAATCTTTTACCCTCGAATTTGTGAAACACTTACGATCTCAATCTGTCTCTGGACGATTGTACTTTTATTATGTATACTTATCTTATATCTTTTTATTAATTGATTTTGTAAAATAGCTGCGTAGCTGCGAAAGAACACATTTATGTGTATTTTGCGAATTGCTGGGGTAAAAGGTTTTAAACAGTTGCAGATGAATAGGGGACTAGATTATGGATTTTTTCACACTTACAGATATAAAATTAAAGAATTTGTCGGACGTGTACTCATTTATTTACCAGCATCCGTCCTGCCCGAAGCAGATGATCGCAAATGAGCTTGGCATCAGCCTGCCAACGGTATCACAGCATCTGAATACACTTCTGGATGCTTCTCTTATTAAGACATGCGGAAGGCTGGATTCCACGGTCGGACGCCGTGCGGTTGCCTATCAGGTAGAAGCGCTTGCGCGTATTGCGATCGGGATCGAACTGCTGCCGCACCGGGCGACGATTGTTGCACTTAATTTATATGGAAAGGTGATTGCACGCGAGAAGATTTTTCTGGATTTCGAACCGACAGATGATTATTTCATCTCTTTAAAAGATGCTGTACAGAACTTCATGAACACTAATCACTACGAAGAAGAAAAAGTACTTGGCATCGGACTTGGTGTACAGGGACTGATTTCCCCGGATGGAGAAAGTTTTACTTATGGTGAGATCTTAAACAGTACCGGACTGCGTCTGGATACTTTTGCAAATGCATTTCGTTTTCCATGCAAACTCATTCACGATGCGGAATGTGCCTGCTACAGCGAGTTATGGGAGCGGCGTTCTCTGACTGATGCTATTTACATTTCTCTTGGGCAGCATCTGGGCGGCGCCGTGCTGATTGACGGAAAACTGCAGGTTGGCGCCACAGGAAAAAGTGGTACTTTCGAGCATATGACACTCGTTCCGGATGGACTTACCTGTTACTGTGGCAAGAAAGGCTGCGCCGAATGTTACTGTTCCGGACACGCTCTATTAGGCTCCGATGCCGATGACATTCACCAGGAGCTGGATCAATTTTTTGAGAAAAAAGCAGCCGGGAATACCAACTGCCTGACTCGTCTGGATCACTATCTTTCAGACGTTGCCGTGCTGATCAACAACCTGCATATGGTTTTGGAAACACCGGTCATTCTAGGCGGACACATTGCGTCTTATTTCACAGATGAAGATCTCGACCTGATCCGCGAAAAGGTAGCCGCGCGCTCCACATTCGACAGCAATGTTACTTACATTCTCTCCGGCAAATGCAAAAAAGACGCCGTAGCAATCGGCGCCGCAGTTCCATATATTCAGAGTTTCACCGAGCAGTTTGTCGCTCATTTGAGGCAGGATATTTAAGTGGACTCCCGATAGACGGTTAGTCCGCATACTTATGATTACAAAAGTAACCGCTTAGTTTGTCAGACTGGGGCGGTTATTTTTGTGGTTTATGATTATCCTTGCCGAATGTGTATCCAGCACAAAAGCAGGTGATGCCAAAGCTCACAACTGCAACTATTTTATATGATTAACTATATACAGCAAAAACGGCGTTAAATATCCAAGAAGCATGAAAGCTCCCCCTCCTATGAAGAATCCGATTCCTCCTGTTATAAGTGCTATACAAAAAAGTATTAATCCCGGTTTTAACATATACACGTACCTCCGATTCTTCTTCATACCTTAGTTTCCCCAGCGCATACTCCGCTTATAACCTCTACATATATAGTAACCACAAAACTTCCCATTTTGTGACATAAAATGGGAAGTTTTGTGATTTTTGTGCATTTTATATAATTATGGAAATGTGCTGTTTCTTGCCAGGTTAATCCCAGCAAGGATCAAAAGCACTGCTAACGTGATAACCAATTAAATTATAAATATAGCACATTTTTATTTCAGATGATTTCCCAAATACACAATTGACGGTGCCAAGAAACCAATAATTGCGCCTCCCATCAATGCTGCATCTGTTAATTCTCCACCCGGGAGTCCTACTACAAGCATTCCAATACCAGCAGTAAAAATCGATACCACTAGCAATAACCATCCTTTCATTTTCTTCACCTCTTTATTTTTGAACTACCTTTTTATATGCTTCATCTCCACTTCTGCATACCAATTTCGGAGCAAAACTAATTGACGCACCTCCTCCGAACGATACTGACGGAGTTGGCGCAGCTGATACAACTATATGACCATAATTTGACGCAATACCTACCTGTGTTACCTTTTTTCCAATACTCCATGATGTTGTAATGCTGCCAGCCATAGCTACATTTTTATATCTTTTTTTATCTGTATCCCAGTTTTTTCCCATTGTAATTCGTGTAAATACACCTCTTCCAGCATCTTTAGTTTTTACAATTGCATTCTGAGAAGTTACCCCCTGGTCTTTATGTCCGTATTTATAATATTTAACCGTAGCACTTGAAGAATCCTTTGTAAAATTTTCACTGGTTGTCGTAGCCGCAATATCTGTTACTAATGCCGCTGGTTCCTTGCTCCATGACCATGTCATTTTTGTTTTTAAATCCGTTTGATCTTTTTTAGGTGTAAATTTTAAACAGCTTATCGTATACGTCACTTTTCCATAGTGTTCTTTTCCTTTCAATGGTTTTTTCAGTGCTATAATATCCGCTTCTGTAAACCCATTATTTTTCAATTCAACATTTGATGCTTTTTGAGCCGCTTTAAGCATATCGTATTCTGATACTTCTCTTGTATATTATTTGCAGCAGCTTTAGCCGCGCTAAATACAATATCTTCATCAGATTCATTGTCACATATTTCGTTATCGTTTTCAAGCACTTCTTGATTATCTGATTCCTGTGCATATACCGTTGTGGAATTTACAGATGCTCCAAACACTAATGCCCCTGTCAATACGCCAATTAATGCTAACGATACAATTCTTTTCTTCATAACATTTTCTCCTTTTGTCTTTATTTTTCGGATCCGTTTTTGTTTTGTTTACAGTATCATTATTTTTTTAATTTGTCAATAAATTATTATTTTATATTTTTATTACTTTTTACCTATAGACTTAATTTCTCTTTTGCGTTATAGTATGAACAGGCAACAACTTAGGAGGACGACATGATGAAAAAATTTAAAAAGCAAAAGCTTACTAAAAAGCAACTGGAAATCATGAAGATCTTATGGAACAGTCCAACCCCTATGATTGCCTCTGATATTGAAAAGAGTAATCCTTCTTTGAACATCAATACCATACAGGCTTGTCTGCGGGCACTGATGAAAGCAGAATATATCAAAGTCGCAGATATTGTATATAGCGGAACCGTATTGACACGAAGCTATACACCATGTGTTTCAAAAGAAGAATATTTCAATGAATCATTCAGAGACATTGTTGGATCTTCCCCCTTCGCTCTCTTCGCTTCATTGATAGACGCGGAGACGGACGCCGAAGAATTAGAGCAATTAGAACAGTTAATTGCTAAGAAAAAAGAAGAACTGAAAAAGGAGCAATAAGCAATTTATGGAACTTTCTCTCGGACCATTTCTTACTTGTCTGACGACAAGTATGATTTTAACCGTGTATTTTTATTATGTTTTATATAGGAAAAAGACATTTTTTGCACAGGGAAAACGCTTTGTATTTATTGGAATCATATTGATTCTTCTGCGCATGGCAGTTCCCTTGAATTTTCCTTTTACTTACACACTTCGATCAGAACATATTTTGCCAACGTTAATCGGATTTCTATATGATACCACACCATTTCATGGATGGAGTATTTTAGATATCCTATATCGCATTGTTTTTATTGGTGCTGTTATTCAATTAATCCGGCTATTGATCAGCAAGATAAGATTGAATAACTATATAAAGGGATTTGAAGTAAAAGACACTGCCGAGTATCATCACTTATATGAACTGGCATCGCACTATACAACTGACAATATCCGCATTGCCGTGCTGCCGGATACTATTTCTCCGGCTATTACCGGACTTTGCACACCAACATTACTATTACCGGATATTTCTTTTACCGACACAGAACTGGAATATGTTTTCAAACACGAACTCATGCATTATAAAAAACATGATCTATGGATCACGTTACTGGTAGATGTCGTCTGCTGTATTCACTGGTGGAATCCATTGATCTATCTTCTAAAAAAAGAGTATACACTCTTTATGGAAGTTTCCAACGATCAGGCAATCCTGCAGAACAGCAGCCGAAAAGAACATATCCAATATGCCAATTTAATTGTGTCCACTGCAAAGACTGTACATTACAGGCAATGTGCACACCATGCATTATCCATGAACTTTGTTGGAAAGAGTCCATCTAATTTGCGAACACGAATCAAATTTATCACAACAGATTTTACTGATGAAAAACGAAAAAATATATCCCGAATTTTTCAGTCAGCATTTATCACTATATTGTTGATATTTTCTTTTGTATTCGTGACAGAGTTAGTTTTCCCAGATCCCGAAGGCGTTATGGCTATCACTTCAGAAAATGCTTACTTCATCCATCCCAAACATTCTTCAAATTATGATTTATATGTAGATGGAAAATATTTAACAACTTTAGATCATATCCCTGAGGAAATGACCGATTTTCAGATAAAGGAGCAATAAATATATGAAAAAAAGAGTCAAATTAATTCCAGTTTATCTATTAGTATTTAGCTTATTTGCACCATGTACTACGCAGGCTTCCACAAATATTACTCATTCCACTTATACGGCAACGCCTCAGAAAATCTCTATCTCTCCAAGACGTGGTGATGTTATCGAGTGGAGATATAAAACAGTAAATGGTGTTCTGTACAAGCGGAAATACAATAAAACGACTCATAAATGGATTGGCAAGTGGGTTAAGGCTTAGTAACTTCAATTCATCCTATTTTCAAAGACAGCTCCCCGATACACTACTGTACCGGGGAGCTGTTTAAAATTGCTTATTCATTTTATTTACTCATACCGCCGTCAAGTACTACGATCTGATTTGCTGCTACTCCGTAACCAAGCATTTTCTGATATGCTTCTGCTACGTCTTCGCCTTGTCCATCTCCGACAAGTACGAATACAGAGGTCTTTCCGGCTTTCTGCACTTCTTCTTTCAATGCACTTCCGTCATTTTCTTTTACAGATGCTGACACAGCTCCGTCGATATGACCTGCATCGTAATCTGCTTTTACACGAACATCCAGTACGTTACAGATCTTGATCTCTCCTGTCATTGCTGTTGTAAGTTGACTCTTTGTCATAGTCTGCACTGCTTCTCCTGTTTTCAATGTTCCCATTCCGATAAGATACTGTGGCGCTTCATATGGATTCTTTGCCATGGATGACCATTCCGGATCCATAGACCACTGTCCGCTTTCCAAGATATAGATGTCATCATTGTTGATTCCCATCAGACTTCTTGCGACTTTTACTCCAATTTGTGCAATTTCGCCACCATAATAGCAGATAAATACATGTTTTTTACCGTTTTCATTGGACAAGCCCACTTTCTTCAGATTCTCTACACATTGATCAGCTGCAAGGTAATCGTATTCATCAGACATCATCGGGGCACCAAGTGCGCTGATCACATGTGCTTTTGTATAAGAACCCATGTCCAGTCCGCTCTTATCTATGTTCTGGCGCACGTCGATCAATTCGTATTCGCTGTTACCGGATGCAAGTGACGTAAGTACATCTTTCGCTGTAACATACTGATATGCGCTGGATTTTACAGTAACCTGACACTCTTTTTTCTGGTCTTCTCCAGATACACTGATCACTGCTTTTCCTTCTCCTACCGGTGTGATCACACCATTTTCTACAGTTGCAACTGCTTCATCGGAAGACTCCCATGTCAGCTTGTCTGTATCGATTCCACTTGCTGTTACTGTCGCTGTATAGCCATCTTTTACATACAATGTCACTTCAGATTTATCAATTTTTAATTCCGGTTTCTCGTCAATCGGCGGTTTCGGCTCATCCGGTTTTGATGGCTTCTTCACCAGTTTCTTTGTCTTAAATGTCTTTGCCTTACTATATTTGCTGTACTTCTTGCCATTCAGACTGCGTACTTTTACAGAATACTTTGTATTTCCTTTCAGATTCTTTAATGTGACCGCTGTCTTTTTGGTTGTCACTTTCTTCCAGCTCTTTTTGCTCTTTGCTTTGTAAGCAACGCGGTATTTCTTCGCATTTTTTGCTTTCTTCCATTTTACTTTCACGGTTGCTGTCTTCGTGTTGCTGGTGCTCTTGTAGACTTTCACTGTCTTAGCCTTTACTGCTGCCGGTTTCTTCGCTGCTGCCTCACTGACATTTGGCAATAACATAGACAATGCTACTGCTATCATCAGTCCAAACATCAGCACTCGTTTTGCTTGATTTTTCAATACTTTTTCCTTCCTTTCCTTCTGGTTATAATGTTATTTTGCGCCAATAGTTCTTAGCTCCATTCTACAAAAGGTGTGGTTGGAAAACAAATTCGAAATTAATATAAGTATTATAGATAACTTATATAAAAAAAGTGTCGCAGTAACGATTTTTTTAATCGGTACTACGACACTATCTTTTCTAAAACATCTATTGCATCCGAAAGAAGTTGCCAGTGGCAGGTTTTGTGGGTGCTTCTTCACTTTATTTACTCATACCACCATCACAGCAGTCCTGTTTTCTCTTGAAATTCTTCCAGGGAGTCCGCTCTCGCGGCGACTTTCAACCAGCTTGTTAAAACCTGCAAATCTTTTTCTGATTCAATCCGGGTTTGAAGTGCTTCCGGTATATCGCCAAACTCCTGTAAGAGTTCCAGTAGAGAATCACGTATTCCAACAGCTTTGCCTTCACGCAGTCCAGCCGCTTCGCCATCTGCATATTCTTCCATGCGTATTAACCTTTCCCGCTTTTCCCATGTGTAATCCAGATGTGTCATTTTCTTTACTTCATCCTTTCTTCTCCTGAAAAAATCTTCCAATACATGATAATCTATACAATCATGTATCGCACTGTCAACTGCCTCTTCCAGATTCATTTGCTGTCTTTGATTCTCTCTTACTTTTTCCACAAAGTATGTATATCCCTCCAGCACTGTTGATTTCTTTTTCAACTTCTGATTATTTTCCGGATTGATATTATAAACCTTGCAGATGATCTCTATCTGTGGTTCCTGTGCTTTGTGGTAAAAAGAATCCGACAATCTCATTTCTTCGTATTCTGGTTTCTTTTGCATCCCATTATAAAATACAATAAAGTGCGGTGTCGGTATCTGTATTTGCCTTCTGCTGAATAAATCTTTGTCATTATCTTTCAACCAGTCTTCCAGCGCATTTTCTTTGCTTTCCATTAACATGGAAAACACATCGCTTTTGTACTCTCTGTTTTTTCTCATGAATTTCTCCCTTCTTTGATTATGAGTCCTTCACAAGAAATTTGTGCGGTCTTTTAAGTACCTCAAGGACTCCTGCTGCTATTAGTGAAATTTAAAAGCATGAATTCCTTTCAGATACTTTAGATATGAATAAGACACGCTTAAAAGCGCAAAAGAAAAAGATGCTTTTATAGGAGTTTAGCACTATCAAAGCATCTTTTCAACTTATTTCACAACTTTTGTATGCAAATTTTATTATCAAAAAGAATGAATATATCATTTGTGCGGCAACCCCATCCGTCTTATTTCAGATTTTGCGGATCCCGTCCAAACGCTTTATAATATACAAATTTCTGCTGATTTTGTTTCACATATTCTTTTAATGTTTCAACTACACCACTCTCGACATCCATGTCCAATGTTTTTTGAACTGCCACATCATCTTTTCCATATATTTGTTCCAAGTCTTTCCGGTAATAGCCTCCACCTCTTGGACAGATAATTTTCTCCACTTTATAGCCATCTTTTGTTTCTTTTAGATATGCAACCGCTCTGTTTCCATCCGCATCTGACTCGTATAATGTCTTACCTGAAGTCACAAAGCCATACCAGTAAAATGTACCAATTATTTTAACCGTATCACCCTGCTTTTTTATACCTGTAATTTGAATAATCGGAAGCACCAATTCATATTGCTTTTCAGGCAATGTAGATTCTATATTCTTTCCATGATATACACTTCCTGCATATACTTTTGGATTTTCGTAAAAGCAGTTAATCAATGCCTGTTTCACTGAATTTTTATCCGCTACATAATATTTTGGATAGTTTTTCTCCTCTGCATCAGATTCTATAGCAAAAACATAAAGTTTATCTTTTGTTATTTTTTTTGTATTCTGGTTTTGTCGATATATATACATCTGATACTTTGATGTACCGGCATTCTTTTTCAATACCAGGCAAGAGTTCTGGATTCCCCCATTTTTTACTTTCGTTCTCAAACATTTTTCACTGTAAATCTTTCCTTCAAATATTTTTTCTGCATTTGAAAATTGCTCCCAGGTTGTTTTATATCTTTGTGATTTCTTTCTTTGTTTTTCCAGATTTTCTGTAACTTTTTTTGTCTCGACCGGCGACAGCGAAGAAATTTCCTTCTTCTTTAAATTTCCCTTACACATACCAAGATCATAGCGATAATATTTTCCATATGGCTTCCCTTCTTGGCAATTGTAAATATACAAATTATCTCCATCAACAATAAATCTTGTCTTTAATGTTTCTGTACCGAAGAAATTACTTTGAATTTTATCAAGATCTATCGTCCCTTCTACCCGTCCTCTCTCCTGATCATAAATAACGACGCCAAATGTCCCTGCAAAAATAATTCTTTCTTTCGTATCTTCCAGAAGTTCCGGTGCGTAAGCAGTATCTACTTTCACATGATAGTCCGTCATCTTCTGCACTACATGCTGACTGTCTTTATCCACTTTCCAGAAATTTGCAAGAACCTCCATCATTTTTCCACCATTCATCCTGTCAATGGCTCCTAAAATTCCGACTGCAAGCACCAAAAATGCTGCCGCTTTTAGAAAAACCTTCCTGTAATATCCTTTTTCCTTTGTTCTTTTCCTATTTTCCGATTTTATCATCCGTCCCACTGTTGGTTCATCTATCTGTTTTTCTATTTTATTCCATATATCTTCCTGCACCTGCGCTGAAGGCTCTAACAGCAAAAATGCTTTTTTTATCTGATTCTTATTCATCTGCCCATACTTCATATTTCTTCCTCCTTTCTCGTTTCTAACATCATTTTTAACTGTTTTCTTGCTGCTGATAATCTGGATTGTATCGTGCTTTCTTTTATTCCGGTCATAGCACTGATTTCCTTTACTGAATATTCTTCATAGTAATAAAAATACAATACTTCCCTATACTTTTCCGGAAGCTTTTGAACCTTTTCCAACAAGCAATATTCTTCTTTTTGTTCCTGTGGAATTTGTTGCAAATCCGGCTCGCGATCTGCTCTTCTTTTAAACCAACCACTCTTTAATATATCCAGGCATGTATGTTTTGTTGTACGAAGAAGCCACGCACGAATGTGTACTTCATTTGCAAATTCCGGCTCCTTCTCCCACATTTTCAAAAATATATCCTGAACCGCATCCCCTGCATCACTCTCATTTTTCAGGTACAACATACACAACCGATATACCATGCCATTATATTCTTCATACATACGATAGAATTTGTCTTTCGTCCATTCCAATATCTTTCCACCTCCTTTTTGTTTTCACTTTATATACGAATGAGAGGGACGGAATATCCAAAAATTATATAGTTTTGGCTTCTCATATATAAAAGAAGCTGTAAAAAAACCGCCTATGGTTTTCCATAAGCGGTGTCTGTCTTATTTTTTATTATCTCTCGTTATCGTATTTAACGAATGCGTCTACCTTCGGCTGTGATGAGCATCCCGGTACGAATTCGTTGCCAAGGAATGCATCTACAAGAAGTTCTCTTACTTTATTTCCTGTTGTAAAAGCTCCCATACAAGCGATATTAGCATCGTTGCTCAGTCTTGCTCTCTGCGCTGAATATACGTCAGAGATCAGTGCTGCATATGCACCTTTAACTTTATTAGCTGCGATAGATACTCCAATACCTGTTCCGCAGATCAGAATACCACGATCATATTCTTTTGCTGCAACTGCTTCTGCAACTTTGACTGCTGTATGTGCGTAAATCGGGTCTTCGCTTCCGAAGTCTGTAACTTCTCCGTATCCTTTAGATTCGATATACTTGATAACTTCCTCTTTTGCTGCCTGTGCATTTGGATCGCATCCGATTGCAATTTTCATGGTTCATTCCTCCTATATAATACGTAAATTTCTTATAAAATTATTCTAGCATTATCGATTGTTTTTGTCTACTTTCGTTTACTTTCGTTTCGAAATTCTTTCCATTTTCAGCAATCTTTACCAAATATTTTTACAAATCTATTAAAAAGATCCCTCTTAACATCATTTCCTCCTACGTATTGCTAAGAGTCTTTTATATATCCACTCATCAAATACAATCTTCTGCAGCTTTCTACGCTTCATACCGTATCAGCCTCTGCACATCTTCCAGAGTTTCACGCTCGCCGCTTGCAAGCAGGGAAAATAACACTGCTCCATATGCCGCTTCTTCTGCGTATTTCGGGATACGAAGTTTCATCCGGAAACGATCGCTTGCAATCTTCTGCAACAGTGGGTTTTTGCGAATTCCATTTCCGCTTCCGACAAAGTGACTGCCATCTTTCAGATTCTCCGGCAGTACATTATAAAACTGATACAGCTCTTCGCACAGTCCTCGAAGTACACCGTACGCCAAATCTCCCGGATGGAAGGTATCTACTGTCAGCCCGGTAATACTTCCGGTCAGTGCCGGATTCTCACGACTTCCATTGAATCTTGTATCGACTGTCAATGTTTTCTCTTTTTCTGCAGCTTCTCCTGCGATCCGGTTCATGATACTGTAAATATCTTTCGGGCAGCCTACGCCTGCCAGTGCATAGATTTCCTCAAAAAATCGTTTCACAAGATTGTAGGAATATCCACCACACAAAGAAGAGCCTGCCATCAGATAGGAACCTTTCAAATATGGGCGGCACTCGATTCCATCTGCTTTTACCAGCTCTTCGCTGTAAACAGATACCTGTCCGCCGGTTCCTACATTTAACAATACTTTGCAGTCCTGATTGACAGAACCTAAGAAACTTGCCTGATTATCTCCAAATGCAACTGCGACCGGGATTGTTTTCCCCGCATATGTCGGATATTTCTCCATATCTGCTGTATAAGCTCCGCATATCGTGCTTGTTGTTGCTACTTCCGGAAGTAATTCCGGGTTCATACCAGCTTTTTCTACCGACGTGCGGTCAAAATCTCCGGCTTTCATATTGTAAAGTCCGAGACTTGCCGCCATTGTCTGATGCATCTTCGGTCTCTTCTCACCTGCCAGAGACATTGCAACATAATCCGGGATCGTGCAAAATGACTTTGCTTCTTCTGGTACAAGTCCATGTTTTGTATTGTAATAATTGGTTGTCAGGCCGAATCCGGATGCCATGTGATAGCCGGTTATTTTAGATAACTCAGCGGCATATGTCATACAAACATTTCCTGATTCGCCAGTCTCTGCGTTGTCTGCCACTTTGTTTCCGCTATCTATATTTCCAGAATCACCCATCTCTGAATTGTCTGCCACTTTGCTTTCAGTATCTGTATTTCCCATGCCCTCAGAATCCACTACTGGTTGTTTCTTCTGGATATCAGCACATACTAAATCTCCTCTGCCATCCTGCCATGTATACAGCGGACTGACTGCCACGCCATTTTCATCTACATAGACAATTCCGTGCATCTGTCCGGTTACGCCAATGCTCACAATATCTTCCTGTTCGGAAAGATACTCTTCTAATATATTTTTGCATTTCACAAGAATTTTATCTGCATCCTGTGTGCGTTCGTATGTATGTACACTCTCTATCACAGAGTCATTGGTAAGCGTCTTCGCATCCAAAAGTTCTCCTGTCTTCGCGTCTACAAGCACTCCACATACGGTTGTTGTTCCGATATCTAATCCTATTGCTTTCATCTTCCTGCCTTCCCTTTTCCCAAACCGATCTGACGATTATCTTCTGAATTTTTTATATAGCATGCGCCCCGATAGTAACCTGTCGGAGCGCATATGAAAATCTTATATTCAATCTGTAAATTCTACACTAACTGTTTATTTTCCGTTATTATTCTTCGTAGTTTGGATGAAGGATGACTTTCAGTGTGCCCGGACCTCCCTTGGCAGCCAGCGCAATTCCTTTATCGTAATCATCCAGTGGCATTTCATGTGTAACAAGTTCTTTTACCTGTACTTTTCCAGCCTCAAGATATTCCAGTGCACGTCCGAAGCAGTGTGTCTGTGCCCATGTCGGGATCAGTTGGATCTCGTGGAGATACCAGTACTCTGGATCAATTGCCCATTTTGCACCTGCGTGCGGCATTGCAAACATCATGAATTTTGCACCCATTTTTCCGAATTTGATCATGCTTTCCATTACATCTACATTTGCAGTTGTATCAACAAGGATATCAAATCCTTCCGGAGCGATTTCTCTTAATTTAGCTTCGTGTTTGCTTGGATCGTTACGATCCATAAGGATTGTCTCTTTACATCCGTATTTCTTCAGGATATCCAGTTTGTCCTGGCTTGGTCCGCATACTACAACACGATTTGCGTTAGAGTGCATCAGCAGCTGTGTCATGATGATTCCTGTCGGTCCGCATCCATATACAAGAACGTCATCACCGAATTTCACCTGGATACGGTCCATGGAATGTACCGCACATGCAGTCGGTTCTGCGAAAATTGCCTCGTTGAAAGACAAGTTATCGCTGATCGGAAATACTTTATCTGCATTCACTGCTACATACTCAGCGAATCCTCCAGGGCCGTTGCATCCCAGTGAGTAGAAATTTTTGCAGTATAATGGCTCGTCTTTTCTGCAGTAGTAGCAGTCTCCGCACAGTACTGTGTTATCTGCAGTTACTCTGTCTCCAACTTTAAATGTGTCTACATGCTCACCGACTTTGTATACATATCCGGCAAATTCATGTCCGTTTAAC
Source organism: Dorea sp. OM07-5 (assembly GCF_003481355.1). NCBI lineage: Bacteria > Bacillati > Bacillota > Clostridia > Lachnospirales > Lachnospiraceae > Dorea > Dorea sp. OM07-5. Next base: position 22,441 of record NZ_QUKZ01000020.1, read on the forward strand.
AGTGGGAACTCTGCAAGGAATCCACCTGCTGCAAGTGCTACGTCTGCGCCTTTACAAATACCGCAAGACATAACTTTGATCAGTACCTGATGTGGTCCGATCTCCGGTACCGGAACCTGTTTTACTTCGCAATGACCTGGTTTGTCATATACGTTTGCTTTCATCATGTCCATAGTAATTTCTCCTTTGCTGTCGCCTTTGTCGATTGAATTATTGTTTGTAGTTTATTTTTTTAAGGCGATTGCCTGTTTTGCTTTTTCTACAATCTTCTCCGGTGTTAAACCATATTTTACCATCAATGCTTCTGCTGTTCCGGAATGTCCGAATACATCTTCTACACCATGTTTCACAACCGGTACCGGGCAGCTTTCTGTAACGACTTCTGCTACTGCTGCGCCAAGTCCGCCGATAACATTGTGCTCTTCTGTTGTTACAATTGCACCCGTCTCTTTGGCTGCTTTGATGATAATATCTTTGTCAATCGGTTTGATCGTATGCAGGTCGATCACACGGGCTTTGATTCCTTCTGCTGCGAGAAGATCTGCTGCTTTTAATGCTTCCTGAACCATCAGACCTGTTGCGATGATTGTTACATCATCTCCGTCCTTTAACTGTGCACCCTTGCCAAGTTCAAATTTATATCCCGGAATAGAGTCAGTTATATTTTCAACTCCGGAACGTCCCAGTCTTAAATAGCACGGTCCGTCATAATCGATCATTGCTTTTACAACTTCTCTTGTCTCATTTGCATCACATGGGCAGATAACTGTCATTCCCGGGATGGTGCGCATCAGACTTAAGTCTTCGATACACTGATGAGTTGCTCCATCTTCTCCTACAGAAAGTCCTGCATGTGTTCCGACAACTTTTACATTAAGTCCCGGATATGCAATGGAGTTTCTTACCTGATCGTAAATTCTTCCTGCTGCAAACATTGCAAATGTATGGATAAATGCTGTCTTTCCGCAGGATGCTGCTCCGGCTGCCATACCTGCCATGTTACACTCTGCGATACCTGCGTTGAAGAATCTCTCCGGATACTTCTGTGCAAAATAGCAGGACATTGTACAAATTGTAAGGTCCGCATCAAATACCATGATGTTCTCATCTGCTCCGAATTCACACAGAGCTCTTCCATAGGCTTCTCTTGTTGCTATTACTTCTCCCATAATTACACCTCCAATGATGCAGCCTGTGCATCTAATTCTTTGAATGCCTGTTCAAACTGTTCCGGTGTCGGTGTGCTTCCATGGAATTTTACATTGTTTTCCATGAAGGAAACACCTTTTCCTTTTACAGTCTTTGCTACGATAACCGTCGGAGCACCTTTTGTCTCTTTTGCTTTGTCAATTGCATCTGCAATCTGTGCATAATCGTGTCCGTCGATTGTAAGTACATTCCACTTGAAGGCTTTGAATTTATCTTCAATCGGATATGGTGACATTACTTCTTCAATGGTTCCGTCAATCTGCAGATTGTTGTTATCTACGAATACGGTCAGGTTGTCCAGTCCGTAATTTCCGGCTGCCATAGCTGCCTCCCAGATCTGTCCTTCCTGAATCTCGCCATCTCCTAATGCTGCATATACACGATAATCTTTCTTATCCACTTTTCCGCACAGAGCCATTCCGATTGCTGCGGATAAGCCCTGTCCAAGGGAACCTGCTGACATATCTACACCAGGTACCTTTGTCATCTCTACGTGTCCGGAGAGATAACTGTCTACATTTCTGAATGTTTTCAGATCTTCTACCGGGAAGAATCCACGAAGTGCCAATGTCGCGTACATAGTCGGTGTACAATGACCTTTTGACAGTACAAATCTGTCTCTGTCGGGATCTTTAGGCTGCTCCGGGTTGATGTTCATTTTTTCCCAATATAAAACTGTCAAAATATCTGCCACTGAAAAGGATCCACCTACGTGTCCTGAATGAGCGGCTTCGATTGCTTCTAATGCTGTTCTGCGGACTTTTACTGCCTTCGCAGCCAGCTCCTGCACTCTTTTTTCTTCCATTGTTTTAGACCTCCGTCATTGTTTTCTTAGCTTTTTTAGCTATATCGCCATGCAGCGGGGCTAACGACTGCACGGCGAAAGCATCATTGAAATAAAATATTTGAGTAATTACTCTTGTTTAGCAGATGGTAAATCCACCATCGATCACAAGATTTGCTCCGTTTACGAGGCTGGATGCGTCACTTGCAAGGAATACTGCGCATGCTGCCACTTCTTCCGGATAACCAAATCTATGTGCCGGAATTTTCTTTTTAAATTCTACTCCACGTTCATTATTCCAGTTTTCTTCTCCCATCGGAGTCAGGATAATTGTCGGAGAGATTGCATTTACATTAATGTTGTACTGTGCCAGTTCCATAGCGAACTGTTTTGTAGCATAGATTACAGCAGCTTTACAACATCCGTAGGTCAGATGTCCGTCAAGTGCAACAACTCCTGCCTGGGAACCCATGTTGATGATCTTTCCGCCGCCCTGTTCTTTCATAACTTTTGCAGCAGCACGTCCAAATCTTACTGTTCCTGTCAGGTTGATGCTAAGTGTCTTATCCCAGAGATCTTCCTCATGATCCAGAACACTCTGTACAACACCGATTCCTGCGCAGTTTACAAGAATATCCAGTCTTCCGAATGTCTCAACTGTCTTTGCCACACAGTCATCAATATCTGCAGTTTTTGTAATGTTTCCAACATATGCGAGATAGCCTACGCCCTGCTCCTTCATGTAATCGTCAAGGTCATCTGCCTTGTTCATGTCAAAGCTTACTACGTTAGCGCCTTTTCTTGCATACATTTTTGCAATCTCATATCCGATACCACTAGCTGCACCAGTTACAATTGCTGTCTTGCCTTCCAGACTGAAATCTTCATTAAAATTTCTATAGTCTACCATCATAAACCTCCATTTTGCTGTATTCATCTGTTTTTTATAATACCCACGGATTGCTTCGCATTTCATGGTATTACATTATTTGATCTTAATTACAGCTTTTACTACATCGTCCTTGTTATTGATTGCACAGTCAAATGCTTCCTGAATGTTATCGAAATCAAATTCATGTGTAACGATTCCGGATACATCGATCAGGCCATCAGAGATAGCTGCGATTGCCTGTGGGTAGATGTTTCTGTAACGGAATACAGATTTGATTTCCGGCTCTTTGTCCATGATCTGAGCAAAGTTAAATTCAACCGTTTCCTGAGCAGAAATACCAACTAATACGATTGTTCCGCCTCTCTTAACCATGAATGGAGTCTCTTTGATTGTAAATGGAGATCCTGCTGTTTCCATAACTTTGTCAACACCGGCTCCGTTTGTGATCTTCTTAACTTCTTCGATAGCATCTACTTCTTTTCCGTTGATCACACGTGTAGCTCCTAATTTCATAGCATAGTCCAGACGTTTTGGAATTACGTCAACAACTGTGATATCTGTAGCACCGTGTGCTTTACAAGCAAGTAATGTTACAAGTCCGATACAACCTGCTCCAAGAATTACTACAGAGTCTCCAAGCTGTACATTTCCCTGGTTAGCTGCGTGCATACCTACTGATAATGGCTCAACAAGTGCACCTTCTTTTGTGCTGATGTTGTCCGGAAGTTTGAAGCACATGTTCTCCGGGAATGCGATGTAGTTCTCATAGCATCCCTGTACCGGTGGTGTTGCAAGGAACTGTACATCCGGGCAAAGGTTGTAACGTCCTGATTTACAGAATTCACACTGTCCGCATGTGATTCCCGGCTCCAGAGCTACTCTGTCTCCGACTTTCAGGTTCTCTACACCTTCTCCAAGTTCTACAACTGTTCCGGCACACTCATGTCCAAGCATGAAGTCTCCATCTACTACATAGCTTCCGCATCTTCCATCATGGAAATAATGTACATCAGAACCACAGATTCCTACATATTCCAGTTCAACCAGAACCTCTTTCTCTTTCGGTTCCGGCATTGGAATATCACGGATTTCCATTTTATCAAGATCTGTCATAAATGCTCCTCTGTTTTTCATTTCACGTATCTCCTTTCAATCTGTTAAAAATTTCTCGAACTATTTTTTGAAAATAATAACTGGCAAGCCGATATTTGACCTGCCAGTTATGTCTACTCTTACAATATACTTTTTCTCACTGACATTGATTAAGTCATTAATCTAATTCTGTGATTAATTTTTCATACGTTCAAATTATTCTTTAATCTGTCCGTTGTCTTTGTACATCTGGATGTATTCGTCAACATTGTCAGATGTGATAAGTGGTGCAGGAACGTTGTCGTTGATGTCAGTAACTTTCTTCTTACCTGTTAATACATCATGCATAGCTTCTGTATTCATCTTAGCAAGGTCGATAGCTGACTGAAGTCCTGTAGATGTCATCTTACCTTCTTTGATAAGTAAGCAAGCCTCTGCAGTTCCGTCTACACCATATGCCTGCATGTTTTTGTATTTAGCGTTATCTTTAACTGCTTCGATTGCTCCAGCTGCCATGTTGTCGTTCATAGAGATAACAGCGTCAATCTGTCCATAAGCCTGTACCCAGTCTTCCATGAGCTGCATAGCTTCGTCTTTGTTCCAGTTAGCGATATCTTCTGCTAAGATCTTAACATCAGATCTCTTGTCGAAGAATTCTTTCTTCCATGCTTCTCTTCTCTTTGTGCTGTGGAAGTTTCCTGCAGGTCCCTGAAGAACTACAACTTTAGCGTTTTTCGGGATCTTCTTAAGAGCCAGTTCACAGTTTACTTTTGCCTGCTCGTATGGATCAGCATCTACAGATCCTGTTCCTTCACACTCAACACGTGGGTTTGTTGTGATACATGGGATGTCAGCTTCTACGATCTGCTGAATGTATGGGAGCTGAGCTTCTCCGTTGTTAGCCTGAACAATAATTCCGTCATATCCGTTTGCGATACAGTTCTCAATGATAGAGTTCTCTTTCTCGTCGTTAGCTTCTCCATCGAATACCTCTAATGACATGTCCCCTGTTTTCTTGAATGCTGCTCTCATCTCGTCAGCTAACCAAGCTGCGAAAGAGTCTTCCTGAGCTCTTGCGATATAAGCTACTTTGTAGCCGTCTTTTTTGTCACTCTTAGAGTCTTTTTTGCTGTCGGATGAGCTGCATCCTACTGCCATTGTAGATACCATTGCTGCGCAAAGGATAGCGCTGATTACTTTCTTTTTCATAGATTGAAATCCTCCTTATTTGGTTTATATTGTAAAAGTTCTGCAACTTGTGCATTCATTATTTGGCTGCTGCTTTTTCTTTCTTGTCATCATTGTCATCTGCTGCAAGGATAACTTTCTGTGTCTTCTTATTCTTAGATCTGATATCTGCAACTACGGCGAGTGCGATGATGATACCTTTAACGATCTGCTGTACATAAGAGTCTACACCCATCAGGTTCATGATGTTGTTCAGGAAACCGATGATAAATCCACCGGCAAGAGTTCCCATTGTTGTACCAACACCACCTGAGAAACTAGTACCACCGACGATAGTAGCTGTCAAACCTTCCATCTCATATCCTACAGCTCCGTTCGGAAGACCTGCATTTACACGAGACATAAAGAGCACACCTGCGATACCTGCAAAGATACCATTGATGATGTAGATGATGTATTTGTTCCTCTTAACATTGATACCAGATGCGATTGCTGCTCCTTCATTACCACCGATAGCGTAAAGAGAACGACCGAATCTTGTATGTGTCATAATATACCATGTAATAATTGTAATAATGATCATGAATACTACAGGCATCGGAATCGGTCCTAAGTTACCCTGTCCAAATACTGTGTAATCTTTTAACTGAAGTAAGTTCTGTCCGTTTGTGAAACGAAGTGCCGCACCTCTGGCTGACATCTGCATAGCCAGTGTAGCAATGAATGCCGGTACATCAAAGTGTGTAACCAGGATTGCGTTGATGAAGTTACATGCAACACCAACTGCGATTGCTACAAGGAAACCAACTAACAGTGATCCGGTTGACTGGTATGCTGCGATTGAAAGCACACCAGCGAGTGCCAGTACAGAACCAACAGACAAGTCGATCAGTCCTGCGATTACCAGTAACATTTCACCGTATGCCAGGATTGTTCCAACTGAAAGCTGGCGGGCAACGTTGATTAAGTTACGTGCAGATAAAAAGTTGTCATTTACGATCGCACAGATGATGAACATTGCCACCAGGATGATATAGATCGAAAACTTGTGTATAAAATCTCTCGCTTTTGAATTTTTCATTTTCTCAATCCCTCCGCTAATTACATTGCATATCTCATGATTGTCTCTTGTGAGAACTCATCCTTGCTCAGACAACCAGTGATTCTACCTTTGTTCATTATGTAAATTCTGTCGCACATTCCGATCAGCTCCGGCAGTTCAGAGGAAACCATAATAACTGTCTTTCCTTCTTTAACCAGGTCTGTCATCAGTCTGTAAATCTCGAATTTAGCTCCGACGTCGATACCTCTGGTAGGCTCATCCAGAATCAATACATCCGGATCTCTTAACATCCATTTAGCCAGAAGTACTTTCTGCTGGTTACCACCACTCAGTCCCTGAATTGCAGTTTCAAGAGATGGTGTTTTAACATGCATCTTTTCAAAATACTTGCTTACCAGCTCTTTTTCTACCTTCGGATGCCATCTTCCGCCATAGATGATCTTGTCCAGACTGGAAATGCTTGCATTTTCCATAACGCTTCGGATCGGGATGATACCATAACGTCTTCTGTCTTCGGAAAGCATTACGACTTTCTGTGCGATACTGTCGCTTACCTTCTTAATAGTAACTTCTTTGCCGTGAACTTTGATCTTTCCTTCATCATAAGGATCCAGTCCGAAGATTGCTCTCATCGTTTCGGTACGTCCTGCACCCATCAGTCCGGCAAATCCTACGATCTCACCTTTGTTAGCTTTAAAGTTAATATCTTTAAATACACCTTTGCTTCCAAGTCCTTCTATTTCAAGGATCGGCTCACCGATTTCAACTTCTTCTTTCGGATAAACATTGTCCATCTTACGTCCAACCATCAGTGCAATGACTTTGTCAAGATCGATCTCTGATGCCGGATGTGTCTCAACTGTCTTACCGTCTCGAAGAACTGTGATGTCATCCGCAATACGGAATACTTCTTCCATCTTATGAGAAATGTAAATAATACTTACGCCTTTCTTTTTCAGTTCTGCGATCTTGCCGAACAACACCTCAACCTCACGGTTTGTGATTGCTGATGTAGGCTCATCCATGATTACGATCTGAGCATTGTTGGAAATTGCTTTGATGATCTCAAGCATCTGAATGTCAGATACTGTTAATGTTTTTAATTTCTGATCCGGTTTATATGGAAGATTCTCCTGTCTCAGAAATTCAATCGTCTCTCTACGAACTCTCTTCCAATCAACATTGCCAAATTTAGTCACCGGAAGGCGTCCTAAGAACAAGTTCTCTTCGATTGACATTTCCGGTACATAGTTCAGTTCCTGTGCGATCATTGCGATACCATAATCTCTCGCCTGAATCGGATCTTTAATTGTTACCGGTTTCTCATCAAGAAAGATCTGTCCGGAATCTGCTTTGTAAATTCCGTTAATGATTTTCATCAATGTTGACTTACCGGCACCGTTCTCTCCACAAAGAGCGTGAACCGTTCCTTTTCTAACGGCGAAATTAACATTGTCCAGAGCTTTAACACCCGGAAACGACTTGTTAATTCCACTGACACGCATTTTGATGTTCTCCACTTTCCATTCCCTCCCTTAAATATTTCGCTCTTGCATGTTGTTTTGATGTTACTTTTGTGTTTGTTTGTGACCGTTTATGATTGTATATGTTTTGGATTATACATTTTTCATAATTCTGTCCACCTTTATATCAATTTATTTATGCAATACGCTTTCTATGTACTCAATACTACTACCTATCGCGTTGTATGTCAAGTCAATTTTTATCTTTCGGCATGTTATTTTTTGTCTTTTTTGTTAATTTTGTTGTAAATTTATGATTTTTTTGTTCATATCTCGTTCATAATCTTATCCGTTTGCATTTGTTATTTTATTAACTTTCTTAGTTTTATGTTGTTTTATTTCCGTTTCTGTGTTATTATACTTTCAGAACTTGTTTGTTTACTTGTGTAATACAGAAAGGGGTAGAATATGATACACACATTGACACTTAACCCCGCTATTGACAGAATTCTTTATTTGAGCAGATTCGACAAAAATATTACAAATCGAATCCAAAAAACTGTCGATACGATCGGAGGCAAAGGTACACACGTTTCTATTAATCTGAAGATTCTCGGCAAAGAGAACACTGCATTCGGAATCAGCCATGGCAAAAGCGGGCAGAAAGTCATAAATATGCTGAATGAATACGGCATCGAGGTCCGTTTTAAACATTATGATGACGGTTCCAGAGAGACAAGAACAAATTACCTTATTATAGAAGATACAGGTGACTGCACAATTGCAGCCGAGCGTGGTGTTACTTTAAAGACAGAGGAGTTAAATGAACTTCTTGAAGATATGAAAGCAACCATCCAGCCGGGTGATTACCTTATTTTCTCCGGAGACGCATCCAACTCACCGGATCCTTCCGTATATAATAAGATCCTCGAGATGTTCCGCGACCGGGATTTAAAGTTTTTCTTAGATACAAGTGGTAAATCTCTGAAAGAATGTATCCGCGAGACTCCATATATGATCAAGCCGAACCTGGATGAGCTGTCCACACTTGCCGGTCATCCGATTGCTGAAGACGACGCCTCTATAGTAGAAGCGATTGAATCACTGGATTCTTACAATGTCCCGATCATCGCCGTTTCATTAGGCGGAGACGGATCTATTGTAAAAGCTCCGGAAGGTTATTACCGTGTACACCCGCCGAAAGTAAGTGTACAGAACACGATCGGATGTGGCGACTGCTTCCTTTCTGGTTTTGTATATGGTTTATCCGAAGGATATTCCATTGAGGATACCATTCGTATCGCAACTGCCGTATCTGCCGCAACCGCAGAATCCAAGCTTTCTGCCGGTTATGATCTGGAACGCGCGAAAGAATTAAAAGAGCAGGTAACAATCGAGAAGATCAAATAGATACCCAAAACCAACAGGTAACAATTGAAAAAAACAAATAAATCAAATACAATAAAAGGAGAATGAATTATGAGCAACTTATCTTACTATGAAATGAGACTGGAAATGTGCAAGGTAGCAAAAATGATGTGGGACCGCAGACTGACAAATGCTGCAGGCGGTAACTTTGCTGTACGTGTAGACGAGAACCGTATCTTAATCTCTCCATCTCTGATGTCTGAAAGAAAACATTGCGAGATGCAGCCGGAAGATTTCCTTCTGATCGACTATGACCGCAACATCATTGAAGGCGAAGGCAAACTTTCCAGAGAAAGTCTGATGCATGTACTGATCTTACAGAACTTCAAAGAGATCGAGTGTACAATCCATGCACATCCGTTCTACTGTATGCCATTCGTTGCTCAGTCCAAACCGATTCCGAACGTAACAGAAGCTACTATGGGACGTGGCGAAGTCGGATGTATCGAATGGACAAAAGCTTACTCTGAAGAGCTGAGCAGAAATGTATATCAGTATTTCGAAGATCACCGCGAGACAGCAGTGAAAAAACCAATCGGAATGATCATGCCAAAACACGGCGTTGTTGTATCCGGTCCAAGCATCTACCTCGCATACAGCATGCTTGAGAGAATCGAATGCGACGCATTCTGCACAATTACAAAGAATTTAATCTAATGATACCAAAGGTCTCCGAACTCGTATGCACGTTATGCTTGCATAAAAGTGCTTGCGAGTTTGAGAGACCTGCAACAATATGAGCATAAAAGCTAAGGCGCAGCCTTGCGATATGCGAATATTGTGTAGGATTGCGAGAGTGCTCTGCACGTAGCAATCCGTGGGTATCATTAGAATTGTACCTAATAGCAATATGAGCATAAAAGCTAAGGCGTAGCCTTGCGATATGCGAATATTGTGTAGGATTGCGAGAGTGCCTGGCACGTAGCAATCCGTAGGTATCATTAGAAATGTACCTAATAGCAATATGAGCATAAAAGCTAAGGCGTAGCCTTGCGATATGCGAATATTGTGTAGGATTGCGAGAGTGCTCTGCACGTAGCAATCCGTAGGTATCATGAAATATATTAAAAGGATGGTATTAACATGTATAGTCAGGAACGAAAAACAAAAATCATAGATCTTCTGGGGGCTCAGTCTTCGGTCAGTGTGAACGTCCTCGCAGATATGCTTCACACATCCAAAGAAACAATCCGTCGGGATCTTAAAAGCCTGGAAGCCGAGGGCATTTTAACCCGTACACATGGTGGTGCCATTCTGAATGCGAATCCTTTAAATGTAGGAACCGCAGCCAAATATGGAGACACCGTTTTAAACAGTGAGTCTCCTTTTTTGCTGCGTCACGGGCGCAATATCCCACAGAAAAAGCTCATTGCACAAAAAGCTGCTTCTCTGATTGAAAACAGGGATACTATTTTTATTGATAACAGTTCCACAACTTTATTTTTACTGGATTATATTCCAAAAGAGATGCATCTGACTATCATTACCAACTCTGTAAAAGTTTTACTGGAAGCCGCCAAATTAGAGAATCCGAATCTGTCTCTGATCTGCCTTGCAGGATTTTACAATGGTAATAACTATTCTCTTTACGGAACACGTACAATTAAGAGTTCCGAAGAATTTTATCCGGATAAAACTTTTATTTCCTGCACGGGAGTTACATTGAACAAAAGACTCACAGATATCAGTCTGAACGAAATTGACACCAAGAAAGCAATGATGGACAAGTCTGAAGAGACTTACCTTCTTGTTGACCACACAAAGTTTGAAGTAGCAGGTCCTTTCTTCCTCGGCAATTTCAATGAAATTGACTGCATTGTGACAGACAACTTCAACTATACTCCAGAGGTTTCCGAAACTCTCCGGACCATTACAAAAAAACATGGGGTCCGGATCATCACTGCGTAAGGGAGGATGTACAATTGAATATTTTAGCTTTTGATCTCGGCGCAAGCGGTGGCAAATTATTTCTCGCCAAAATCGATGGGGACAATGTATCGATTGAGAATATCCACCGTTTTGACAATGTTTCCTATTCAGCAAACGGCGCACTTTTCTGGGACATCATTAACATTTATAAAGAAATGAATGTCGGAATCAAAAAAGCCATTGAAATGACAGATGATCAGATCGACTCATTTGCCATCGATTCTTTTTCCAATGACTTTGGTCTGATCGACAAAAACGGTCAGTTACTCACACAGGTACGCTGCTACCGTGATGAGCGTACTGCCAGACATGCAGACAAGATTTACAGCAAGCTTTCAAAAGAAAAGCTTTATGAACTGAGCGGCAACCAGAATGCACTCTTTAACACTTATCTGCAATTAGGCGCTATGCGCGAAGACGGTCACGGATTTTTATTAGATAACGCTTATAAACTTCTGTTTATCCCGGATCTTCTGATCAATTTCCTGACCGGCAAGACAATTTCCGAATATACGATTTCTTCTGTCAGCCAGCTGTATGATTTTAAGAAAGATGACTGGTGTCAGGAAATCCTTGACAGTTATGATATTCCACGCGAATTATTCGGCACGCTTACAAAGCCGGGTACACTGCTTGGAAATACGCAGGAAAGTTACAATGAAATGATGGGAACAAAGGGATTCCCTGTATCCGTTGTCTGTGAGCACGATACTGCTTCTGCATATCTGTCTTCACCGCTCCACACAGACTGCGCACTTGTAAGCTGTGGTACATGGTCACTGATCGGTACGGAGCTTGACCACTGCGTGATCACCCCGGAAGGCTATGCCGCCAATCTGGCAAATGAAGGTGGCTACGAAGGTCATCACCGCATCCTGCGCAATGTGATGGGTTCCTGGTTCATACAGGAGAGCAAACGTTATTACAAAGAACATGGAAAAGACTACAGTTTCAGTGAACTCGGTGAACTCGCCGAAGCTGCAGAACCATTCCGTTTTCTATTTGATCCGGATGAACCTGTTTTTTATAATCCGGGTAATATGCCAAAGAAAATCCAGAAGTACTGTATGGAACACTACGGAGAGGCTCCGGAAACAGTCGGCGAGATTATCCGCTGTATCTACGAAAGCCTTGCCATGAAATTCCGCTGGACAGTCGAACAGCTTGAGAAGGTATCCGGAAAAGAATTACCGGTCATCAACATGATGGGTGGCGGTTCCAAGGCTGAAATCCTTTGCCAGTTTGTTGCCAACGCCTGCGGACGCAAAGTCATTGCAGGACCGGACGAGGCAACTGCCATCGGAAATATTACTGTACAGTTAATTGCCATCGGAGCCGCTTCTTCCCTTGATGAAGCAAAAAATATCATGGCATCTGCCTCCAAAATGCGCGAATATTTACCTCAGAATCACGAAGAGTGGGATGTTAAATATCAGAAATGTATCATTAACAAATAAATCACATACATCACATACATTATGAGGAGGAAAAACTATGAAAAACATTTTAACCGCACCATTTATTCAGGAAATTTCTGAAATGACAGCGAACATGTACCGCCTTGGCTGGGATGAACGAAACGGCGGAAACATCAGCTGGCTGCTTGAGGATGAACCTCTGGAATATTATCTGGATCTTGATCATGTTATCCGTACGATCCCGATTAATTTCGATGCTTCTTATGTTGCAGGTCGTATCTTTATGGTAACAGGAACCGGAAAATATTTCAAAAATATTACTCCAAACCCGGCAGAGAACCTTGGTATCGTACGTGTGGCACAGGATGGAAAAAGTCTGGAGTTGTTATGGGGATTTGAAGGAAATGCCGCTCCGACAAGCGAATTTCCAACACATCTGATGAACCACATGGAGCGTCTGAAAGTAGATCCTACACACCGTGTTATTATGCACTGCCACCCGGTAAACACAATTGCAATGACATTTGTACATTCCATCGACGAAAAAGAATTTACAAAAACTCTGTGGGGTATGTGCACAGAATGTATCGTTGTATTCCCGGACGGTGTCGGAATCGTTCCTTGGATGATCGCAGGAACGAACAAAATCGGCGAACTCACAGCTGAGAAGATCCGCGACCGCAGAATCATTCTCTGGGCACAGCACGGAATTTTCGCTGCCGGACATACGCTTGATGAGGCATTCGGTCTGATCGAGACAGTCGAGAAAGCAGCTGAAATTTATATGAAGATTGCTCCGCTTCCGATCGTAAATAAAATTCCGGAAGAGCAGTTAGGCGAACTTGCCAGAAGCTTTGGTGTAACACCAAGAGAAGGCTATCTGGATTAAAAAGAAATAATATATTTTACCAGGAGGAAACTTAAAGATGTACTTAGAAAAAATGTTTGGACTTAACGGAAAAGTTGCTATCGTAACAGGTGGTGGACGCGGTATCGGACAGGTTATCGCACAGGGGCTTGCCGAAGCAGGTGCCGAAGTTGTAATCTTAAGCCGTTCCGGTGCTGAAGAAACTGTAAAATTAATTACAGAAGCAGGTGGAAAAGCTTACGATCTCAAAGCTGATGTTACAGATGAAACACAGGTGGACAAAGCTCTTGCAGAGATTCTTGAGCGTTCAGGTTCTATCGATATCCTGTTCAATAATGCCGGTATCTGCATGCATCAGTCCACATTAGAAGCTACTGTTGAAGAATTTCGCGAAGTTGTTGATATCAACTTGACCGGAGAATTTATCATGTGCCGTGCCGTTGGACGTATCATGATCGAACGTGGCATCAAAGGAAGCATCATCAATATGGCTTCTATGTCCGGAACGATCGTTAACATCCCACAGTGGCAGGTTTCTTACAACGCTTCCAAAGCAGGTGTTATCCACATGAGCAAATCTCTTGCCATTGAATGGGCTGAATACGGCATCCGTGTAAACTCTTTAAGCCCTGGATATATTGCAACACCAATGTCAGTCGATGTACCGAAAGACTTGATTGACGCATGGATTCCGCTTATGCCAATGCACAGAATGGGAAAACCGGAAGAACTCATCCCTGCAGTTCTCTATCTTGCATCCGATGCCTCCGGATATACAACCGGAAGCGATATTATCGTAGACGGCGGATATTCCGTACAGTAATTTCACTTAGCAAAAAAGTTGCCAATGTATCACGAAAAACATTGGCAACTTTTTTATAATTTATATTTTTCCATTATCTTCTGGATGCTCTCTTCTGGATGCTCTCTTCTGTTTTTTCTAACTCATCTACAATCTATTGAAGGAACTTTCCTTTATCCAGCTTCTTTTTTATCAAATCTATAAGTTCTAAAATTAAGACATTTTGCTACTTCCGCGCAAGCATAGCTTCCACATCTGCGATTTCACAGCCACAGAAGCCGAGCGGATGAGGTTTCTTTGTATACTGCCCGTGAAAATCGCTGCCACCAGTTGTAAGAAGATCATATTTCTTCGCAATCTCCAGAAGACGCTGTCTGGATTCCGTTCCGTTTCTTGGATGCCATACTTCTACACCTGCAAGCAGACCCTCTTTGGCATATCGCTCAATCAGCTCAAAGCTGTCAAACTGCTCCGCATGCGCTATCACCGGAACACCTCCAGCTTCCCGGATTACCGTCGCCGCTTCTAACGTCGTCGGATATCGTTTCGGTACATAACAGCTTCCCTTTGAAGAAATCAGTGAACTCATCAGCTCTCCGATTGCCACATTTGTATAGCCAAAATCACATAACGGCTGCATCACATGACATTCATATATCGATTCGCTGTCTTTTGCATAAGATTCCACCAGTTCCGGTGTCACAAGCGGATATATTTCATGTACTCTGCGCGCCATCTCCAACTTCTGCTCTCTTCGCCATTTCAATGTATTTTCCAGAAATCCATCGATCATCTGACGATCCTTTGGCAGATAGCAGAGCAAATGCACATTTCTTCCACTTTCTTCATCAAGCGTAGACATTTCCACACCCGGAACCACATGCACGCCAAGTTTTCCGCCAAGCTCCACAGCTTCATCCACACCTGCCATTGTATCATGGTCTGTGATTGCAATATACTTAAGTCCGATCATTGCAGCGTATTCTATCACCTGTGCAACTGTTCTGGATGCATCTGAATGTGTCGTGTGCACATGCAGATCACACGGATTCGCTGCTGTTAATTCATTTTTTATTATATTTTGTTTCTCTGACATTTTCTTGCCAACTTTCTTACTTTTCTTTTTTCCACAGTCTCTGGTTCTTACGCCTCTTCATCCTGATCGTTCGTCAGATGCAGTCTGTCAAGAATGTAGAAAATAAGACTTAAAATCATGCCGACTACACATGCAAGCACCATACCGGTCAGCTCAATATCCCCAAACGCCACTTTGATTCCGGAAAGTCCAGTTACAAATACTACTGAAGTAAGTGTCAGGTTTCTTGATCTGCCATAGTCCACCTGTGAATCAACCAGAATACGGATACCGGATGCTCCGATCATACCGTATAACAGGAAGGAAATCCCTCCGATAACCGGTCCCGGAATCGTCTGGATCAGCATAGATAATTTTCCTACGAAAGAGCAGATGATAGAAAGCACTGCCGCCCCTGCGATCACGCGCACGCTGTATACTTTTGTAACCGCCATAACACCGATATTCTCACCGTAAGTCGTTGTCGGTACGGAACCGATCAAACCGGAGATCATGGTAGAGAAGTTATCTCCGAATAAAGATCTGTGTAGCCCCGGTGTTTTCAACAGATCACGGCCTACAATCTTACTCGTTACAACCTGATGTCCGATATGTTCTGACGTAATAACGAGAAGTACCGGAAGAATCATCAGGATTGCACCTGTATCGAATTTTGCCATTGTAAAGTTCGGCAGTGCAAACCAGGATGCAGAAGCCACTTTAGAAAAATCAAGGATGCCACAGCCAAGCGCTGTCAGATATCCTGCGATAACCGCAATCAGAATTGGAATAACCGATAAAAATCCGCGGAATAATATATTTCCAAAGACCGCAACACCGAGTGTCACAAGAAATACGATCACATTTCTCATGTCCAGTTTGTCATCCAGAAGTCCTGCATTACTCGCTGCTGAACCGGAAAGTTCCAATCCGATCAATGCTACTACAGGTCCCATCGCTGCCGGCGGCAATACAACATCAATCCAGTCTGTTCCACATTTGTAAATAATGAGCGATAAGATACATCCGCAGAATCCAACCGCAACGAAACCGCCCAGTGCATATTCATATCCCATTTTTGAAATAACAACACCTGCCGGTGCCAGAAATGCAAAGCTGGAGCCAAGATATGCCGGCGCCTGCCCCTTTGTTACTGTCATAAAAATCAATGTTCCGACACCGTTCATAAATAATACAATCGCCGGATTAATACCGAATACAAACGGCACCAGAACCGAAGCCCCAAACATTGCAAACATATGCTGGATGCTGAGTGGAAGCAGCAGTTTAAATGGCACTTTGTCCTCAATTTGAATAATTTTACGTTCTCCCATGTTTTCCTCCTGTACCTTTCATTCCTTTAAGTTTGTGTAATTATATTTTTTCACTTTGTCCATTGTATCATATCGGTATCTATAAGAAAAGAAAAAGGAGATTGCAAAATCTCATTTGCAATCTCCTTTTGTCCCATTATATGATACAAGATTTTATAGAATAACCTTACCGGCATCTCAATCCTTTATGTATGCTTTTAGTATAAGCATTTTACAGTTGGATAAATCTTTCTGAATTTCTGGTATTTCTCTTCGTATTTGTCAACCAGTTCTTTCTCCGGCTCAACTGTATCAATAACTTTTACAAGTTTGGAAGCGATCGTCTCAACATCCGGATATGCTCCGCATCCGACTGCTGCCAGCATAGCTCCGCCAAGCGCCGGCCCTTCTTCGCTTTCAATAACATCTACCTTCATGTTCATAACATTTGCAATGATCTTCTTCCACAGTGGGCTCTTTGCTCCGCCACCGCAGATCTTTGTTCTCTCAATCTTAATTCCAAGACTTCTTGCAACTTCCAGAGAATCACGAAGTCCGAATGCAACACCTTCCAGAACAGCCTGTGTCATGTCTTCTCTTGTTGTGTCCATAGACATTCCGATAAACATTGCTCTTGCGTCCGGATTGTTGTGTGGAGAACGTTCACCCATCAGATATGGCAGGAAGAATACATTGTTCTCACCCAATTTCTGAATGCCTGCCTGCTCTGCCGCAAAGTCTGTTGTCTTGAGGATTTCCTCATTCCACCATTTGTTGCAGGAAGCTGCACTTAACATACATCCCATCAGATGATAATATCCGTCTGCGTGTGCAAAGGAATGTAAAGCGTTGTGCTCATCTACTCCAAAGTTCTTGCTGGAAATGAAAATTGTTCCGGAAGTTCCAAGAGAAATATTACATCTTCCGTCACCTACAGTTCCTGTTCCAACAGCTGCTGCGGCATTGTCTCCGGCACCTGCGATAACTTTTACTTCTGCAGGAAGTCCAAGTTCTTTCGCAATGTCTTCATTCAAAGTTCCTACTACTTCATAACTTTCATATAACTTCGGAAGCATCTCTTCTGTGATTCCGCAGATATCAAGCATTTCTTTTGACCAGCAGCGATTCTTAACGTCCATAAGAAGCATACCGGATGCATCGGATACGTCTGTACAGAAAGATCCGGACAGCTTGTATGCCAGGTAATCTTTTGGAAGCATGATCTTTGCAATTTTAGCGAAATTCTCAGGTTCATTCTTCTTCATCCAAAGAATCTTCGGTGCTGTAAATCCTGCAAATGCAATATTTGCTGTGTAAGCGGATAATTTATCCTTTCCAATTACTGTATTCAGATAATCTGTCTCTTCTCCGGTTCTTCCATCGTTCCACAGAATTGCCGGGCGGATCACATTGTCTTCTGCGTCCAGTGCAACAAGTCCGTGCATCTGTCCACCAAAGCTGATTCCTGCAACCTGTGACTTATCACACTCTGCTGTCAGTTCTTTGATTCCTTCCATAGACTGTGCAAACCAGTCTTCCGGTTTCTGTTCAGACCAACCCGGATGTGGGAAGAACAGCGGATACTCTCTGGAGACGATCTTCTTAATGTCTCCTTCTTCATCCATTAATAACAATTTAACTGCTGATGTTCCTAAGTCTACACCAATGAATAACATTGTTTTTATCCCCTTTCTTATGCAAATGGATTCTCTGTCTTATATCTTACACCTTTTGGCTGATTATAGCCAATCTCTTCTACAGGAACTCCGATATATTTGAAAACTTCATATAAAGCTTTTCCGAAATGTCCAAATGCAACTGCTCCGTGATGTGGGTATCCTCCCTCGAGCAGTACGTGGCGGTAGAATCTTCCCATCTCCGGAATTGCGAAAATACCAACGCCTCCGAAAGATTTTGTTGCTACCGGAAGGACTTCACCATGCGCAATGTATGCACGCAGTTTGCAGTCTGCTGTGCTCTGCAGACGATAGAACGTAATATCTCCAGGAATGATATCCCCTTCCAGAGTTCCCTGTGTTACTTCTTCTGGAAGTGTTCTTGCCATGATCATCTGGTTCTTCATTTCACAGAATGCAAGCTTGCTGGATGCTGTATTTCCACAGTGGAATCCCATGAAAGTATCTTTCTGTGTATAATCGTATTTTCCTTTAATCTCGCTCTCATACATATCCTTCGGTACTGTATTGTTGATATCCAGAAGTGTTACTGTATCTTCGCTGACAACCGTTCCGATGAACTCACTGAGCGCTCCGTAAATATCTACTTCGCAGGAAACCGGGATTCCCTGGTCTGTCAGACGGCTGTTGACATAACATGGTACGAATCCAAACTGTGTCTGGAATGCAGGCCAGCATTTTCCTGCGATCGCAACATATTTTCTGTAACCTCTGTGATCTTCTACCCAATCTTTTAATGTGAGCTCATACTGTGCGAGTTTCTCAAGGATCTCCGGTTTCTTATTACCGGCTCCAAGTTCTGCTTCCATCTCTTTGACAACTGCCGGGATTCTCTCATCTCCTGCATGTTTGTTAAATGCTTCAAACAGGTCCAGCTCTGAATTTTCTTCAATCTCTACACCCAGATTATAAAGCTGTTTGATCGGCGCATTACATGCTAAGAAGTTTAACGGTCTCGGTCCAAAGCTGATGATCTTTAAATCATTTAATCCGATGACAGCTCTTGCTACCGGCATAAACTCATGAATCATATCTGCACATTCTTCTGCATCTCCGACCGGATATTCCGGAATATATGCATTGATATTGCGAAGCTGTAAATTGTAGCTTGCATTAAGCATACCACAGTAAGCATCTCCACGTCCCTGTACCAGGTTGTCTCCTGTCTCTTCTGCTGCTGCCACGAACATCTTCGGTCCGTCAAAATGTTTTGCAAGCAATGTCTCAGAAATCTCTGGTCCGAAGTTTCCAAGATATACACAAAGTGCATTACATCCTGCTTTCTTAATGTCTTCGAGTGCCTGCACCATATGGATCTCGCTTTCAACGATACAGATTGGACATTCGTAAATGTTCTCTGCTCCGTATTTCTTTGTGTAGGCATCGATCAGTGCCTTTCTTCTGTTTACAGATAAGCTCTCCGGGAAACAGTCACGGCTTACTGCTACAATTCCAAGTTTTACTTCTGGCATGTTGTTCATAATACCAATTCCTCCTTCAAAAATGTTGTTTTTCATAATACATGTTTTGTAAATCTTTTGTTTTATAAATCCGTTACACTCGTAACGCCGCCGGCATTAAACCGACACATTCTCGCCTTTCAGCCCGCAAAAGGCGCCTTCAATCTTTGCATCCTCATGTGCGATGAGCCACTTGTTTCTCGCTGTGAGAAGTCTTGCTTCTCCCTTGGCATCCGCCGGTATCTCTACATCTGTGTTTGTCCCCTTTGGCAGGATCACAACACAGCGAAACCCTTTCTCACTCGTCATACATGGTGCATAATGCAGCGTTGTTGCATACATCTCTACGGCTGTTCCTGCCGGAACAAGGAATGCTTCGATCTGATCTGTATCGTAAGTATAATTTTCTGTAATATCCTGCTGCCTTCCTACGAGGAGAATCATATCTGTCACTGCTACATTGATTTCTGAACTTCTGTGATACTCTACTGCGTTCAGATAAGTATTGAACCCGTTGCAGAATCCCACCTGGATCGGCAGTCCTCCAAACGCACGGTCTTTAAAAGCCTTTGCAACAGGAAGATCTTCCAGCTCTTCCATCCCCGGAACATAGATCACTTCCCCTTTAGGAAGCGGTGTATGTTCCATGGCTTTTAAAAGCGGTGACAACGCATACCCTTTCAATACTCGTCCATATGTCGAAAACGCTTTGTCTTCCACTTGTTGAATTTTCATAATAATTCCTCCTAAAACACAAGATTATTATAGCAATTTTTTAACGATCTTTCGACCAAATACTTAGCCGTTCATGGCAAATTCTTGTCCTTCTTGCAATTTGAGCACTTTGTCCTGTGAACTTTTTTATTTCCTTCCTATTCTCCCTGCAAAAACAGAAACAGAGCGCAGTAACAAATATTGTTACTGCGCTCTGTCCTATAATTCTTTCCTGAATTCACTAGGCAATTTATTGTATTTTTTCTGAAATACCTTTGTAAATGCCTTACTGTTTGGAAATCCGTTCTGACTCGCGATCATTCCGATAGGCATATCGCTATTGACCAGATCCTTATATGCATGCTCCAGACGTATGTCATCGAGATAATTCTTATAATTCGTCTTCGCATATTTTTGAAACATCCTCGACAGATAGGTTGCGGAATATCCAAAAGTCTGTGCCAGGCTTTCAAGCGATAAATCCTTCGTGTAGTTTTCCTTCATGTATGCCGTTATCGCCGATAACTTGTTCAGTTTTTTGTTGCTTCGTATCATTTCACTGTCCACAGATACTTCTCTGTACTTACTCACAAGCAGATAGATCAGCTCATAAAAATAGCTCTGTACTTTCAGATCGTATCCGACCTCTTTCTTCTCATAAGCATCGTACATGTCCCGGATCACCTGCATGAATTCCTCATCATGTATCCTTCTGCTGTGTGTAAAATAAATAAACTTCTCATCCGTATAATATCGTTCAAACGTTGTCAGCGGAATCTGAAGCACTACAGTAAAATTCTCTTTCGGAGAGTGGATCGAATGGATCTCATTGGAGTTGACCAACATGAATTCTCCCGGATTCAGGGAATACTTAATCTCATTCACGTAAAATTCAATCTCTCCTTCGAACAAAGCAAAGATTTCGATAGAACGATGCCAGTGTTTCTCTCTCGAGTAATTACCGTGTCGTCCCTCGAAAACAAACATTTTAAAAGGGATATCGTCATTTGGCATAATAATCTCGTGTGAATAATTCACCGGTTTCTCCCTCCTTATATTTCATAAGAATATATTGTTTGCTCGTTTCACTGCTTTCCCTATTATATCATAACAACGCTTATCTTTACAATTATAATCTCTTTTCCAGAAGTACAAGCTGTACCCCCGGAATCCTGTTAAATTCACATGGCACAATGTCTGTCTCTCTGTATCCAAGCCTTTTGTACATGGCTCTCGCTCTCGCTTTTTTCTTTCTACAAAGGTTTTATCCTGCGTAAAAGCACTCTTTGAAAAGTAACGATTTGTCGCTAAATTTTCTTGATCCTTTTACCCATCCGGTCTTGCCGCTCGCGGTTTTAATCTTAATGTTAAATGCTTTGCCTGTCATATAAATCTTCACTGCTTTTGCTTTTGTTCCGGCTTTTACAGTAGCTACTTTCTTCTTGCAGGAAACACTGTTGTATAATGCTTTCGTATTCTTCATCGTTCCGTATTTTCCATTTGCACGATAAGTGTAACCGGCACTTGTAATCTCATATGCGGAAGATGTCTTCTTTAATGCGCCTTTTTTATAAGTATAATTTACTCTATACTCAACACCAGCCATCGCTGTGGACATAATATACTGTTTTGTGCTGATCGTGTTGCCTGACACTTTCAGGATATCCGTATGATGATGGTTCGTATAATTGTAAGATGTCTTTGAGAAATCAACGACTTTTTTAAATCTTCCTTTTTTATACTGGTAAATACATTCCCACGGATCGTCTTCATTATCCGTCTCACCCTGTACCCAGAGATACGCTTTTCCGTTCTTTGATGTTACCAGTCTTGTGTGGATTGCATAGGAAGTCCATGTTCTTGTAATCTTTGTCGTTTTCTTGTTCACCGTAATCTTTACAGTCCCGTATCTGTCATACTGGTCTTTTGGAATACTGATCTTCACTGTATCTTTCTTTTTATCACCGGTGATATCATAACTTTTGTAAGTCTTTCCTGCTTTCAGTTCCACCATGGACGGATTCTTTGCTTCTGCTTTCATCGGCGACATAAATAAAACTCCTGTCAAGCATACCATTGCAGCTACTGCTGCCTTTTTCCATTTTCTCATAAGCTCCTCCTTTTCTTCTATGTTTTCCTGCAACAATTGATACTTTGATGATAGCATTGACTTGCAGATCACACAAGATACTACCAGTCATATATTCGCTTTTCTGTTCCGATTTTTCAGCGACAAAAGTGCAATTACCGTTAAATGGGGACGGGGCTTTTCTAAAAAAGCCCCGTCCCCATTTATATATTTTTTCAACTAACTCTTACGATCTATCCCGCATAAAAGCACTCTTTAAAGAGCAATTTGCTTTCGTCAAATTTCTTGCTACATTTTAACCATCCGGTTTTACCGTCAGCAGTCTTAATCTTTACGCTTATAAATTTATCGCACATATAAATATTTGTTGCTTTTGCTTTTGTTCCCGCAGTCACAGCAACACCGGTTGATTTACTTGTGGATGGACTGGTATAAAGCATTTTATTATTTTTCAATGTGCCCCAGCTGCTCTTCGTGCGATAAGAATAGGATGCTTTTACGATAGCAGCAGTTCTTGATACGATATGGAATTTTCCATTCTCATATTTGTAATCATATTTATAAACAACCTCACCAAGCGGGCTCGTCATATTGCTCTGCTTTACAGTAAGCGTGTTGCCGGAAACTTTAACTACATCCGTACTCAGATGATAGTAATATTTCTTTACATATCCATCAAATTTCAGTTTCTTTTCCAGTTTGCCTTTGCGATATTGATACAGGCATCCCCATGTATCATCTGCATCTTCTGAAGAACTCTTCACCCAGAGATATACTTTTCCGTTTTTCAGTGTTACAAGGCTGGTCTTATAATAGAAAGAACCGATTCCTTTTTTCACAATTTTCTTTCCGTTGACAGATACTGTGATCCGCTTGATAAAGTCACTTTCATCACGTTTTCCGAGTGTAATCTTGATCTTATCTTTCTTTTTATCCCCGGTAATATCATATTTTGTATAAGTTTTCCCCAGTTTCAGTCTGACAATCGCCGGATTCTTCACTTTACCGGCTGCCTTCGCATGTGCCGGAGCCATTGTCAGTGCCGTGCACAGGCAAATTGCTGCGACAAACAGATACTTTCTTAATGCTTTCCTCATGTTGTTCTCCTCCATTCTTGTCATCGCGTCTGTATATTTGCTTTACATGGAAAGCATATTCCTTAATTGTTAATATTTCCATTGCAAAATTCTTAATATTTTATTACGATGCCAGGGGCAAAAGCCTGAAAACACACTGTGCTTACGTAGGAGTAGTTTTATGAAAAGTCCAGCCATTTTACTTCATCATAAAAAACCTCCGGGACTCTTTCCTTCCCGGAGATTTTATCTTTATTTTCTTACTTTTCTCTCGAAATCCATGCTATAAAAGGATTTATGATATGTTCTCTTATCTCTGTTTTATAATAGTTCGCTGATTCCGTCCGCCATTGCGCTGAGGA
>NZ_QUKZ01000021.1:0-33199 GCF_003481355.1 Dorea sp. OM07-5
ATAATTATTTTAATCTTTTTTGCAACTCATTTCTGAGTTATTCTGCTCTCTTGCGACAACTTATCTAATATATCACAGTATAAATTTTCCTGTCAACAACTTTTTCTAATTTTCTTTTGATTGTTCTTTTCTTTTTATACTGTTATAATTTCAATGAAAACAAAAAGCAAAGATTGAAACCTACATATATTTTCACTATTATTTCTATTGGAGGTCTTCATTATGAAAATACATATTTTATCTACATTAAGAAATTATGACAAAAATTATTTAAAACAGGATATTTTCTCCGGAATTATCATTGCTGCTGTATCTATTCCTATTTCTATGGGTTATGCACAGATTTCAGGGCTGCCCGCGGTATATGGTTTATACGGTTCTGTTTTACCTATTTTATTATTTGCAATTTTTTCCACTTCACGCCAGTTTATTTTCGGTGTGGATGCTGCACCTGCTGCCCTCGCCGGAAGCGCTCTCCTTACACTCGGCATCACTCCGGGTTCCAGAGAAGCTCTAAACTATATTTCGGCACTGGCACTATTTACAGGGTTGTGGCTGCTCTTTTTTTATTTTATCCGGGCAGACCGAATGGTCGGTTTCATCTCTACGCCTGTCATGGGTGGATTTATCAGCGGTATCGCTTTGACGATTATTTTAATGCAAATACCAAAGCTTATGGGAAGTTCCGCGGGATCCGGTGAAATCATCGAGCTGGCTGAATATATTTATTCCGCTGCAAGAAACATTCACTGGCTTTCCTTATTATTAGGAATTATTACTTTGCTTGTCATAAGACTTTGCAAAAAATTCATTCCGAAATTTCCGATTGCTATTTTGGTTATGTTTCTCGCAGTTTTATGTACTATTTTCCTGCATATTGATACATATGGTGTGCAGTTGCTCGCCTCCGTAAACCGTGGACTTCCGGCTCTTACTTTTCCGGATTTCAGTCAGATTGACCTTACACAGGCTGCCGGGCGTGGACTCATGATCTCACTTGTCGTAATGGCTGAAACTTTACTTGCTGAAAATAATTTTGCTTTCCGGAATGGCTATCCGCTGGAAGATCGTCAGGAAATTCTGGCATGTGCTGCCGGTAATATTGCTTCCGCTATTGTTGGCTCCTGCCCTGTAAATGGAAGTATTTCCCGTACATCAATGAACGAACAATATAGTGGACATTCACAGGTTGTTTCTATTACAGCCGGTATAACAATGACATTTTTACTTTTGTTTTTTACAGGATTTATTGGATTTCTTCCTGTTCCTATTCTGACCGCTATTGTTATTTCTGCATTAATGGATGTCGTTGAAATTCATTTATGTATTCGGCTCTTTCACCAGAGCCAACAGGAATTTCATATATTTATGGCTGCCTGCATCAGTGTATTATGCCTGGGTACTATTTATGGCGTATTGATCGGTGTACTGCTTTCCTTCTTCGCTGTCATCACAAAAGCCGCGAATCCAAACCGTTTTTTCCTTGGTATTATACCTGGCAAAGAAGGCTATCATGATCTGAGCAGAAATATACATGCCTATCCAATAAAAGGAGTTCTTCTGTATCGTTTCAACGAAAATCTCTTTTTTGCAAATATTAATGTACTTCAGTCAGATCTGGAAAATGCAATTAAAGAAGACACGAAAGTCATTATTATCGATGCACGCGCAGTTAACAGCATGGATATCACTGCTGCCGATCATCTGGAAGAATTGGCGGCAAGTTTTTCAAAGAAAAATATAAAATTCTATATTACAGAGCATACAGAACAACTGAATCTGCAGATGCGCCAGCTCGGAATAGAACATCTGATCCGTGAAGGTCATGTACGAAGGACAATTCTTGCGGCACTTCATGATGCAGAAATCCTGCCGCCATATACACTGGATGTTCCGGAAGAAGAGCGTGAATTCGTTACACGTCGTCTTAGCTTTCTTCCTGCCGAAGAAGAAAATACACTGGAAGAATTTGCCTGGGCTTACGGTGATCAGGTTGTTGAGGAAATCGAGCATGAAGTTCATCATATTTTAAATCATATTCACGGTTTGAAAGATATTGAAGAAATTATTGAAAATGGTCTGGAAGATCATCTGGAAAGCTGGCATTCACTTGGAGCTTTTGATGAAGACGAAATCTTACGCCGTATTGAACTGCATGTAGATGAAATGCCAAAGAGTCTTACTGACAATAAACATCTCATTTACCAGCTGATTGAAAAGCGAAGACGTATACTGAAAGACAAAATATTACGTGAGCATCCGGAAATTTTTGAAAAACTGGAAAAGCATCGTAAAAAGCTGGAAGAACGTCTGGAACACCAGAGAAAACATCTTGACAAATCAGACTCTTAGATTCGGCAGCAAAAGCTCAGAATACAATAAACTTTTACTCTCATAGTTACCCGCAGGGCCCGCCACTGACAGCTTTTTCCATATACTATGACAGTCAAAATGAGCGCCTGCAGTATTATACATTTGCAGACGCTCATTTTCCATTAATGATATCTTTATTTTTTATATTTGCCTGAATCTTAAAGTGTATCTGAATCCAAAACTATCGTAAACGGTCCGTCATTTACCAGACTTACTTTCATATCTGCTCCAAACTGTCCGCGCTCTACAACCGGTACCTGTTCTTTGCATTTCTCAACAATGTACTCATACATATCCGATGCCATATCCGGTGCACCCGCTTCGATGAAGCTTGGACGGTTTCCTCTCTTACAGTTTGCATATAACGTAAACTGAGAAATCAGAAGGAGCTCTCCGTCTACGCTTTCCAGAGAAAGATTCGTTTTGCCCTGTTCATCCTCAAAAATGCGCAGTCCAAGCATTTTTTTCACCATCTTATCTGCTACTTCTTTTGTATCGGAATCGCTGACACCGATCAGTACCATGAATCCTTTTCCAATCTTGCCCAGGCTCTCACCGTCTACCTTTACTTCACTTTCTAATACTCTCTGAATTACAAATCTCATGTTTTCTTTCCTTTCTATATTAAATAGTTTCTATACTCTTACAAAGCACCAGTTACTGTATTTTTAGTTTGTATCTGCACTGCTTTTTTTGTCTGGAATCTGCGCCAGAATGATTGCCGCAAACATCATAATACATCCTATTGTCTCTCTTGCCGATAACCGCTCTCCCAAAATTACCCAGCCAGATAATACAGAAAAGCAGGATTCCAAACTTAAAATCAGCGATGCAACCGCCGGATTAACATTCTTCTGCCCAAGGATCTGCAAAGTATATGCAATTCCGCAGGAAAATACCCCAGCATAAATCAACGGGAACCAGCTTGTCAGCATATTTCCCATCTTTGGGCTTTCTAATATCAACATAAATGGAATAGATACAATACCAGCGACCAAGAACTGTATGCATGATAATTTTACTCCATCTACTTTTGGTGCATAATGATCTACAACTAATATGTGAACCGAGAAGATCAATGCACATAAAAGCACGTAAATATCTCCAACTCCAATGGTAAATGCCTCTGTAATACACAAGAAATAAAGTCCTGCCAGTGCTATTGCAACGGCTGTCCATACTTTCCATCCTATATTTTTATGAAGGAAAATGCCAAATACCGGAACAAGTACAATATAAAAGGCTGTGATAAATCCGGCCTTACCAGCTGCTGTATATACCAGCCCGATTTGTTGCAGACTGCTTGCTGCAAACAGTAAAATACCGCAGGCAATTCCGCCCTTAATTAAATCTCTTTTTCCATTTTCATCATTTACCTTATTCTCTTTTTCTTTTCCACGATTAAAGAACCAGATACACGGTAGCAATGCAATTGCTCCGATCAGGCATCTTACACCGTTAAACGTAAATGGTTCCAAATAGTCCATTCCCACACTTTGTGCAACAAATGCAGTTCCCCATATAAATGCTGTCAGTAACAACATACATGCATTTTTCGGTCTCATCTTATATCCTCCCTCAAAAAATCTCTGCGAATTTTCATTATAGCATATTTATTCGCATAAGTGTATAAAAATGTATTATCGGCTCATATCTATAAATGCGATACATTATTGATTTTTCGAAAGAATATTGCATTTTCCATCTACATTTGTTACGGTATAATCAGTTAAAAAGGAGGTTCTATTATGTTATTAGAAGAATTTTTACAGCAACCGGGATTTATATATGAAATCGATGGAAAATACTATTTTCTTGGAAAATGGATTTGTAAAGAATGTACGGAATTAGATGCTACCGATAGCGTATCTATGTATCAGATGTGCCGGAACCAGCAAGAAGAAAAAGAAACAAACATGTATTTCCAGAAAATCCGCGCATATAGCGACTTCGCTCTGGAAGTTCCATATAATCCAGAAAAAATTAAATCTGACATGCAAGCTATTCTTGAAACTCTTTCTGATGAAAACACTGCCGCTCTTTCTGAACAACTCGCCGGATTCAAGAAAGATCTTGCTAAATATTGTGAATAATATGTAATATTATCGCAGCAGATCCAGTGCATTCCTTAAGGACGTCACACAAAGGTCTGCTGCGATTATTGTTTTCAAGCATACACCTTCCCGGTCAATCACACCGATCGAAAGCACTGCTTTTTCAAGCACCCTTATCGATTCACAAGCCCTGCAAGAAGAGCTTCGCATCCTTCTCTCACATCACGATAAGTCGCATCAAAATTTCCTGTGTACCATGGATCGGCAATATCCTCACCCTTCCGGTCTGTAAAATCCAGTAATTTATAAATTTTCTGTTCCGGATCATCTCCGACAATTCGTAACATGTTGCGGATATTCCAGCTTTCCATTCCGATCAGATAATCAAATTCATCGTAATCTCTTCTTGTCATCTGGCGTGCACGGTGATCCCCGCAAGGGATGCCAACTTCTTTTAATTTCTTTCTTGTACCACGGTGTACACCATTACCAATCTCCTCCCGGCTGGTCGCCGCAGAATCAATGTAGAAGTCGGCAGAAAGCTCTGCCTGCTCTACTAAATATTTCATAACGTATTCTGCCATGGTTGAACGGCAGATATTGCCGTGGCAAATAAATAGTACCTTTATTTTCTCCATTTTATCTCCTCATATCCTCTCAAAGCCTTATAAATACTGGCTTTTCAGCCTTTGTGCATTTTTTACTTGAAAGGTTCTTTTTCTTATAAATTCTTGTATTTTCTCATGTTTTTTCGGGCATTTGTGGTACAAATGGGTTATTTTTAAAGTCCCAAATTCCTTATGAGATAAGGCTTACATGAGTTGTTTGTGCATGTTTTTGGGTTATAAACTTTTTCTTTTCCAGTTCATCCCTTGCTTCTTTTAATCTGGCAAGTTCTTTCTTTGCATCATCATAGCCGGTATGCGTATAAATATTAAGTGTTACAGATACATCTGAATGCCCCATCAGATATTGCAGTGTCTTTGGGTTCATCCCTGAATTGGCCATATTTGTACAATAAGTATGCCTGCATACATGAGGAGTAATTGGCGGCAACTGCAACAAATGTTCACGATTATATTTTTCTCTTGCATGCTGCATGTACTTTTCCCAGTGAAGTGCAACCATTGGTCTTCCATTCTTATCCAGAAACAGAAATCCTCCATATCCATCCACCATCGGCTCACGTTTTGGTTTCCTTCTATTCTTCAAGATTCGAAGAAATGCCTCTTTTACATCCGCTTCCATTGGAAGTAACCGCGTACCACTTGTTGTCTTTGTAGATACGATGATATACTTCATTTCTCGAGTTCTTTGCAACTGATGATTCACATTGATAATATCTTCTTTAAAGTCCAAATCTTTTACAGTAAGCCCACAAAATTCAGATATTCTAAGACCTGTCTTGAATAAGATATAAAATGCATCATAATACTGATTATAATGTGGATCATTCTTTACAAACTCGAGAAATTTTGCTTCATCTTCCGGAGAAACAGCTTGTCTTTTCTGACTGTCATTAACAAGTACTGTACCTAATTCAAATCCAAATGGATTTTTTAGAATCAAGTCATCATCCACAGCCATTTGAAAAGCAGGTCTTAAAACACCTCTGATGGAATGAATGGAACTATATCCTCTACCATCTCTTTGTAGTTTTATCAGAAAAATCTTTGCGTCAGAAAGTTTCACATCATCCACTTTCTTATAAGCGAATTCTTCCTTTTTCAATACATTCACCACAAATTTGTAATTCGCTAAAGTATTATGCTTTACTCCTGTTTTCAGGGAAAGATATCGTTCCACAAGTTCAAGCACTGTAATGTTACTTCCTGTAATCCCTTGCATCTGTAAGGACTGAACTTTTCTTTCTTTTTCCCTGAGAGAAAGATCTGCCCGTTTACCTTCCGGCATCTTATCTGCTTCTGTCAATCTCCAACTATATAATATTTTACGCTTACCAAGTGAATCTGTATATTTATAGCGGTAACGTCCACTTGGTTCCTGCCATTCTCCTTGCTGGAGAACTCTGCCTTTATCATCACGTCTCTTTGAAATCATATCCTACCTCCAAGGGGACGCAACATGATATTGTTAGTATATCATGTAACCCCTAATTCGAACACCTCCTTCTTTTAAATTTCATTTTATATCGCACTGAGTGTATCAATAAATTTTTCAAATCTTGTTCGTTTTATCTGTACACGATTCCCATTCCAAAGCAAATACTCTGCATTTGGATTGTCATTGACTAACTTACGAAGCTTTCCTTCTCCAATACGAAAATAGGATGCTGCCTCTTCAATGGATAATGTATACTTCTTCCAATAAGGTATATCATAACTTGTCATTTGTATGCCTCCTTCTATTATCTTTGTTTTTGACATTGGCGGCTGGCAAAGGTATCTATAAAGACTGCCAATGCCAAAGTAGTTTTTTGCCAATGTCATCCTTTATTCTGTTGTCAACGCAACTGTTTTTCTTCCCTGACACCAGTCGTAGCTCATTCTGTTTTCCAGCTGCTTTCTTGCATCTCTTCCTGTTCTGGAAGAAATCCCATAGGCTAGTAGTTCTGCCTCTAATTCTTCTAAACACATTACTTTTCGTTTGGTTAATAACTCCAGGATCAACTTCTGTGCCTTTTCCAGTTTCGTTTCCTTTTTCGTTCCTGCTTTCCCCATCAGCAGATCTTCAATGGATATATCATATTCCCCTAACCATTTTAAGCCTTCTTCTCCTAAAGAAAACGCTACCGGATTTTCCTTCTTAGCAAGAGAATCCTTTTGCTGATATACCACTCGGATATCCTGTTCCTTCTCTTTTTCCACCTTTTCTACAAATAAGATGCTTCGTACTGCCGCTGCGATATCAATGGATCCCAAGGAACGGTAATCGCTCTGACTTCCCGATGACTTATTCAAATGTCCAATGAGAACAATGGCACATCCAGTTCTCTCTGCAATCGTACTGAGATGTCGAAATAAGGGACGGATCTCATTCGCCCGGTTCATATCCACATTGGCTCCCAGATAAGCCTGTATGGGATCCATGATCATGAGGCGTACATTATTCTGTCGGATGGCTTTTTCAATCCGATCGTCCGTCATAGAAAGCTGTTTTTCATCTTCATTGATGAAGCGTACTCTTGTCATATCTGCACCACATTTTGCTAATCTAGGCTTAATGGTATCTGCTATCCCATCCTCTGCTGTTTGATACAACACATTAAAGGGTTCTATGGGAAGTGCATTGGGAAGTTCTTTTCCATTTGTACAGTATGCGGCGATTGCCATTGCAAGCCACGTTTTTCCTTTTCCCGGATTCCCCTGGATCAAAGTAACCTTTCCAAAGGGAATGAACGGATACCATAACCACTGGACCACCGTTTCCTCAACCTCCGACATCTTCATGACTGGAACTGGTTTTTCCCTGGCATCTCTCCAACACATCTGCTTTGCCATATTTTCTACCGGAACTTCTGCTACCAGACATTCATTCCAGTCTTTCTTCACCGGTTCTAATCGGTACACACTCAGTTCCTCCGGAATAAGAGAAACAAACTGCCTGCATCTCTCATTTCCAGGCTCATCATTATCCAGACACAAGTAGATGGAATGGATATAAGGATATTCTGTATACATCCGTTTCATTGCTTTTTCACTCAATCCTCCCAGGGAAATATAACTATGCTTTTCCCATTCTTCTGAAACTGCAGTGATATAAGACAAAAGATCAATGGGGGATTCAAACACAAATAGTTTTTCATCCGTTCCTATATGGCCAAATCCATAGGCTTTTTCTGAACCTCTTGCTTCCCCACGATATCGGTTCTCATCAGTTCCACGCATAGCTGCATATCTGGGATTCTGTTCTTTGTCTCTTCCAACGAACACCACATTGTGATATGCTTTGCTTTCATAAATATCTCCCTTTTCGATCATCTGATCCACCAAATGTTCCGATAGTTTTCTCTGTTCAATGAGATACTTCCTTGCAATCTCACAGCTTTCATTTCTTTCTGGCAGTTCCAATCCAGGCAAGGGGATGGGGCAGACCTTCTGTCTGCCTGCATCTTCCTTCGCCGTTCTTCTGTTGGTTTCTCCAGCTCCCTCTTCTCCTAATAATTCTTTGACTGCCTCTGCAAAAGAAAGACCGTAGAATTCTTTCATAAAATCGATGGCATGGCCGCCTTTATTCTGACTAAAACGATACCATTCGTTCTTGTTGATCATCACACTGTCATGTCGCAACCATCGGTATTCCTTCCCACATCGTTTGAACGATTCTCCTCTCCCAGAAAGAAAAACATATAAATCGGTATCATCTGCTCTTTGGATCTGTTCTCTTGTATATTCTTCCATCTTCTAAAATCCCTCCTATAATTCCATTCCATGATGTTTCTTCTTTCGTTTCATGGTTCTCACTGCTTCTTTTGTTTCTGTGGATTGCTCCCGCTTGTTTGTTTCTGGAAGAGAGACACCTTCTCCTTCCTCTGCCATCAAAGCTTCCACATGATTTTTGATTCCCTCATACTTTCGTAACATGGCATGGATCCGTTTATCTTCTTTTCGTAAAGCAGCTATCTCTTCTGATAAACGAGCGGCTTCTCGTTTCCATTGTCCTTCCGGAATCTTCCCACTTGGGTCTAGATTTTCTTTTAAGATTCTTTCCGAACGATAATATCTGCTAAGTTCCTTCTTATGTTCCTCTTTGAATTTTTCCCTGCCAAAATATTTGTTCTTTAATTCCAGATAAACAGGTCTTGTTTCAAAATACTCTTTCATTGCATAAAGATTGCTGTTGACACTTCGCAAAGCAGACAGTTGTTGATTCAACCGCTGACTCATCTCATTCAGCTGTATATCTAATTCCTGGATTTTCTCTGTCAGCTGTTCTGGGTTTCTCACATCCTGCTCTTCCAGAAAGCGGATCGTCTCTGCAAATTGTTTCAGATTTGTATTCTTTGCCTTTTTCGTTCCATAAGCGTAAGATTCTGCGACTGCATTTCTCTTGTCATAATAGTTTCTTAGATAATCCGCTAAAGTTGGCTGATGTAAGGATGCCATCCGTTCCATCAACTGGCTTTGTCGAAGCAAAGACCATTGAAGAAGATTCTTTGCCCGTTCTTTCATATCATTCAAGGCACGGATAAGTCGGTTTAAACTTCCCAGTGCGGTTGAAATTCCTCTTGCTTCCATCGCCTGTACGTTCGGTCCTTCATGCACCATCGGGATCTTATCAATCCCCCGTTCCTCATAAGATCTGGCATCGACTCTTTCTGTAAGTCCTTTTTCTTCATACAGTTCGTTGCACATCCTCGCCCAGGCACTTCTCCATTCTTCCAAGGTTTCTTTCCTGCTCCAATCCGTTGTATGTACCGCCCGAAATACCGGTTGTCCTTTCTGATTCAGAACCGGCTGTCCATCCGGTGTTAATACTGGAATCTTTTTTTGTTTTTGTCCCCAGGTACCATCTTCCTGTAAAGGGCGGATGGGAACCATGATGTGCATATGGGGATTGGGTATTTTATCCTTTGCCTTCTTCGGATCATGGATCGCTAGATCTGCGATCATCCCTCTTGCGACTAACTGTTCTTCTACAAATCTTCTTGCAAGCTCAATATTTTCTTCCATAGAAAACTCATTCATCAAGGCAATATCAAAGCTGTGTGCCAGCTGTGCTTTCTTATTCCCTTCGATCCATTCCACCTCATTCCAAAGGGTCTCTCTGTCTTTGAATCTCTCCGGAGCCTGTTGGGGAAGATGGATCTCCGCTAATACCACACCGCCTTTTCTCGTATAATCACTTACTTCTCCATAATACGTACATTCCAGTTTTGTACCGGCTCGGTAAGCAGCACTAGCAATGGCAGACTGCCCTTTTCCTCTGGATAATTGATTTAGATGAAAGTGATAACATCCCATCTTACGCATCTCCCTGTGGCAGTTCACCTCGCTGCATCGCCTTTAATAGTGCTTCCTCTTCTGCGAATTCTCGTTCCTTTGCTTCTGCCGCTTCCGCCCGTCCACGAACCATTTCATGAACGACATCACAAAACTTACAAGCGGGATTATGAAGAAGTTCATCCATCAGCTGATAAAATTCTGCCTCTGTCAGATATTTGGTATCTTTACAGATTGCTTCTATGGCTGCTCCCTTCTGGATCAACAGATGGGTTCGTGCCTTTCGCTTTTTCTTTTTCTGTGTATCCAGATAATTCAAGGATCTCTGGATCCTGTGTTCTGCCTGTTCCTTCTCAAGCTTTGCCTGTTTCAATGCAGCTTCTGTTTTTTCAATCTCATAAAGTGCTTCCTGGGTATATTCCTGAAATGTTTTCTTCTTCGCCATATCGTTCTTTTCCTCCTTTTTCAACTCTTCCATTTTCTCTGTTACGGGATAGGCATTTCTGCCGGAAGGGGAACCCTTCTTCGGATGGATCATCCGCCAACACTTTCGGAATTCCCCTTCAGAAAGATGCTACTTCCGTAGGACGCACATACCTTTTAAGGTATATAAGTGCGCTCTTCTGCTTTCAGCATCCGAGTTTTTCTTACTCAAACGGAAGTTCTTCTCCGTCTGGAAGATGCATAAATCCATCTGGATCGGTATCTTCTTTCTTTTCTGATCCTGACAGTTTCTTCCCTTCTGCGAAATAATGTTCTTCTACAATCACGTTGGTGGCATAAACTTTATTCCCCTCCTGATTCACATAGCTTCCTGTCTGGATCCGTCCGCTTACTAAAATCTTCAAACCTTTTTTCAGATATTGTTCTGCAAACTCAGCATTCTTCCCAAAGGTAACACAGGAAATAAAATCTGTTTCTGCCTTTCCATCCTTTCGATATCGTCTGTCTACTGCCAGCGTGTATCGTGCCATAGCAGTACTATTTTCATCCTGGAGATATTTCACCTCCGGATCTTTTGTCAGTCTTCCCATTAAGATTGTTTTGTTCATGTAATTTCTCCTTTCTCTTTTCGTTTTTTTCTTTGTTCTTGAATCAGGCCCGATTCTTTTAAGGCAACTATAATTTGTTCCTCATATATCAGAACGTAGATAGGGCTTTTTACAAATAAAAAAGGAATTTTATTTTTTTGTCCTCATATAACGAAAGGCTCAGAGGGGAAAATACAGGGTGGAAAAGGAAATTTTTTATTTTTCTGCACAAAAAAATACCCCTATGACTTCAAAATCGAAATCATAGGAGTATTTAGTCCTACCTACTCAATGGGGTGTTTTACATTTTGTTTTACACATGTTATTACAGTGTTTTTCAGTTCGACAAGCTGAAATTTATCTTAGAAATTACAGCAATGTTATTTTGATAAACTTTCAAGAATTGAAATATCATGCTTATCTTTATCTCTTAATTCATAACCTGAATGGAAAACTTTTTGGCCTTTTAAAGATATACAAGGAATTGTTTTGCCTTCAAAAAAAACACTACCAAAGTAATCTTTTTCAAACTCATACCATCCACCCTCTAAATCAGCTTGTTTTGAAGTTCCGTCCTCATTTAAAACGAACGGGTGAATGTCTAAGTAACCAAGTTCATCACTATATAACTCTATTCTAACCGGTTTCCAGTCTGTATCAATTTTATAGCCCAGATTCAAAAGCACATTTAACAATTTTTCCGTATGTTGAGCATCAAAATTTATATCTATATCTCTATGAATTCTTGTTTGTTTACCAGCTAAAATATCTACACCCCATCCGCCATCCAACCAGTATGTAATTCCAGTATTTTCGAATAATTC
The DNA here is from genome assembly GCF_003481355.1 of Dorea sp. OM07-5. Lineage (NCBI taxonomy): Bacteria > Bacillati > Bacillota > Clostridia > Lachnospirales > Lachnospiraceae > Dorea > Dorea sp. OM07-5. The sequence continues at coordinate 12,186 of NZ_QUKZ01000021.1, forward strand.
TATTACTTTCATTAAATCTTCTTTTGTTGTTATTTCTTTTCTACCCATACAAAGTCTCCTTTACAACTTCTATATAATTGTTTAGTTAAGTCAATATCAATATCTAATTGCCAAGGCTCAAAATCAAAAATCATGGTCATCACACTCCTTTTTAAAATTCTAATTTATCATTTTCTTTCAGTATATCATAATTATAATCTTTCCACAAAACAAAAAATTTTAATTCCTACGGATTTTTCTACAAAGCATATAACCACATATTATTACACTTCATCAAAAAAACTTTCTCACCCTATATTGAAAAATCGTAACTGAATATCCGACATTCTATCCATCAATAGTTTCTCTTTAACAAATATCATCTTAGTACGGTATCCTGTTCCATCTGGTGTAAGTTTTACTACACTTATTATAACTTCAAAAGCAAACGCCCAAACTGCTTTCTTATTAAAAAAACTTAGAAGAGACATTCTCCTCTAAGCCTTTATACTTTATCATAGAATACTTTTTACTTTTATATTTCCTCATGGTCACGATGCTTTTTTCGCTTAAATCCTACCTTTTGAACACAGGATATTACATGTAAAGATTTTACCCCCACTAAAGACTCTTACCTCACCTCATAAACACCTTCACAAAAACGCCTCTTTTGTTACATCCATATGTAAAGAACTATCTGCTTTTTTACATTTAAAACACGCTATACCAAATTATAAAGATTTTACTTTCAAATTTATTTATAAAAAAAGCTGTAAGATTCCACTATTAGAATTCTTACAGCTTTCATTCTCATCATGTCACATCCCTAAATTATAATTATTTATCTTGTAACACTCACACAAAAATCTATGGGTTATTTTCGGGTTATTTCTTCCACACAAATACCTTCCAAGTAGTGATTTTACTGACTTTTTAAGGAGTTCTTCAAAGAGTGCCGTGGCAGATGAAAAGTACTTTAATCATTATTTTATTTCTCCTTGTTTTGCCCCGGAATGCCCTATTTTGCGAGGGATTCCGGGGTTTGTAAAATGTGTGTATTGGCTGATATCTTGGCAAAATAGGGCAAGATGGAGCAAGTTGTGATGGGCTGTTAGTAGTAAAGTTGGTAGTAAAATGAGAGATATTTACTACTAAGAATTTTTATATTTCAACAGGAACATATTCTCTAAATATATCACACAACAATATTGTATTTCAGACACTCCTTAAACATAATCAATCTGCCCACACGACCGTTGCCGTCCTGGAACGGATGAATCCACTCAAACTTCACATGGAAGTCCAGAATATCCTCAAAGGTCTTTGCTTCCTTGGCGTTATATTCTGTCAGCAAGGCCTTCATTTTATCGGCAACTTCTTCTGGAAGGGCTGTATTCCTGCCACCGACTTCATTCGGAAGTTTCTTATAATTACCAACAGCATACCAATCTTTTCTAGAATCGCTGGTGCCATTCTTCAAAACCAAATGAAGTTCTTTGATGAACTTCTCCGTCAGAGCTGCTTTTGCATGATCAATAATCATGTCAATGCACCGGAAGTGATTTACCGTTTCGATCACATCATCCACATTCAGCACTTCTTTTTCTACGCCAATAGTATTGGTTTCAAAGATATATCTAGTTTGATCGTGTGTCAGGCGACTTCCCTCCATATGGTTAGAGTTATAGGTCAAATCAATCTGTGTCTTATGATAAATCCCACCGGAATATTTACTTGCCTTCTGCTCTTTCAGAATATCCAACAGAGTAATCGGCTCTTCTTTTCTTTTGTTGGTGCGCTCCGGTTTTTCTGCGTTTTCTGGAATGTTCCATGTCTTACCAGTAAGAAATGCACCGTTCACACGCCCCTTTGCACAGTAATTTCTAACACTGCGCTCTGACATATTCCATTTTTTTGCTATATCAGCAACTAAAAGGTATCTCATCTACAATCCTCCATCACAAATCATAACCTATATCCAAAACTACCAATCTGCTAATTAGTATATCGCGTCATCGGCAAAAACGCCATTCTTTTTGCCCATTGCGCTATTTTTTAGCCGATATAACAATTATATCATCTAATAAGTTTCACTTTCATTTTCGCACATGATCATGAGGCTTTTTATGTTCAAATTGTGCAATCATATGTAAGTAAAAGGTGAATGTTCCTTATCAAAATAAAAATGGCGAAGTGCTTATCGTAACACTCCGCCGAAAGCCTAACCATTTTGAGCAAAAAGTGCTTGGTTAGGTCTGCTTTATTATTTTATGCAATTCCACTGCATTTATACACTTAAATGTTCTTTCCAATCCGCAGGAAGATTCATTGCTACGAGACTGACCACACCATTATTATTTTGAATCAGCTTATCGAAAGCATTTACAAATACTGTCCACTCCTCATCAGATAAACGCAGGTACTTCATCGCCAGTAAGATTTGATACAAGCCATTACTTTAATTGTACTGGATATACATTTGTAGTCTTCATCTTCGGTAACGGAAATTCCCCCTCTCGGAATAACCGTACGGGGTAGCAACATTCCTTGCGGTTCCCCCTCATATTGCCTACCACCAAAGGTGGTCAGGTCTATCAATGGCTGCCCTCAACACAATCTTCTTCCTGTAAAATTACTTTTTCTCCTTCGCCACATGGTTCTTGAAAATCGTTATAATGATGCTCTAGTATCTCATTTGTTATTATGAATGGAGAATTAGCATTCAAAGACTGATTCCTTTTATGCAATCTTTTTTGTAAGGTTCCTTTACTAGCCTTCATATAAACAAGTTCTGGTGTACCGCCAGCTTTTTCTATAAGCCTTTTATAATACGCTCTGTTTGCCTTATTCCAAAAGCTGAAATCAAGGACTACATGTTTTCCTTGTTGAATGAGAGACAGGAGTTCCTTCTGGAGTGCCATTTCCACTATTTCTGAAAGTTTCTCATACTGTTCGTTGGGATAATCAATCCCCTTTCTCCCGTAAGTTTTCCACATTTCCTCATCAATGGACAAGCGAACATAGCCTTCTTTTTCTTTCTGCTTTGCATAAGTTGTTTTCCCGGAACCGCATATTCCACACATCATAATAACTTTAATCATAAAAATCTCCTTGTTTTACTAATCAATACAGCCTTCTATTGATACTATACCTTCTACACCAGATTTATTTTGTATCTCTTCAATTGTCATTTCATTATTTAGAATATTTTGTCTATCTAGCCTTGAATTAGTTAAATCTTTCTTCATTCTAAAACCTCCAATTCTCCACTCATCAATTTAATTTAGACAGTATACGGTCACGAGCTTGTTCAGATATAAGTATTTCTTTTGATAATGATAATATTTTATCAAAAATTGGTTGCATTTGTTGTTCTATTGTTAATGATTGTTTTGGATACTGATACATAAAATAATCCACAAATAAAAAGTCCCACCGGGTTGCGCATAAAAATCAGAGGCGTGGTGGGTTCTGTTAACATTATTGTACAGCATTCAATGTTACTGTCAAGATTTCTTTTGTAAAAAATCGGCAACTTCCCATTGTTCCTTAAAATTATGCCAGCATTCATCAATTCCAAATTTTCAGAACATATCTCTTTCAGTCTCCACATGCCTTGACTACCGATCCGATCTTCCAAAGGTGTAAATAAGGTGTAAATTTTACGTTTTCATCCAAGAAACCCATTAAAATCAAGGCTTTTTTTCCATCCCTTAATCATGATGTATGCTGTCGTTACTTACGCAAATATGCGTGGGAAAAGAAGCGGATTACCAGACACAACCCACTTCTCATTATTTTATTTCTATATTACCGATTCATTTTCTCGTCTGTCAGATTTTCCATCTTTTAAACAATACCAAATCCACTGTTCTCTGTCAAAAAATCCTACTTATTTCCGAACTTCTTCCACCTTGCATTCAAACGGCGCCAGTGTCACACCTGCATTTTGCACCTCGAATGCATTGTGGTTCATGGTGATCTTAATCTTTCTGTCTTCGCTCTCTCGGTATACGATCTCAACGCCATCAGTTGAATGCTCAGATATGATTCCCTGTTCGTCTGCCATTTTCTTGAGAAGCTGTTTTAAAATAGTTTCATCCAATCCGCATCCAAGGTAATATACATATCCATCTTTCTGCTTCTTCTTTGTCACTGCTGCGTAGTCCTTGAAGAATACATCATTGTAGCGGAACAGCACTTCTGCATCTGTCACACTGAGCAGGTCACGGAAAATTCCTCCCTCTCCCTGTGTACAACTGAAATCTTCTTCGCCTGCAAGCGGGAATTCCTGTCCTTCCTGAAGACTTTCAGTCTCTGTCACATAGATTCCCGCAAACTCATCAAAGTCAACCGGAAGTACCTTTTTAAACAACAGATTGTTATTTTCATCTTTTACAAAATCACGGAAAGTCAGAACCAGCGTTCCGCCGTTCTCGGTAAATTCTTTCACCTGCTTCTGGAAATCCGGTTTCGCAATGATCATCTGTGGAAGAATCACGATCTTATAACCAGAAAGAGTACTTCCCGCCGAAATCACATCCACCGGAACATTTGCATCAAAGAATACTTTATGGAACTTCTTCATCTCTGCTTCGCAGTCGAGAAGGAAACTTTGTCTTTGGATACGGAATGCTGCAAGCGAATCATAATCATATACGATTGCAACTTCACTTTTAACCGGTGCGCTCAGTTCTTTTTCGTAATTCTTAATCTCATTAAAGAATCCCTGTACTTCGTGAAACTTTCTACGTTTAACATTATCTGCATCCAAGATTCCATAACAGAACTGCTCTGCCCCTTTTGTTGCACCTCTGTATCGGAAATACATCAGCGATTCGCAACCTCTCGCCATACTCTGATAAGACCAGAGCTTTGCCTGATTCGGGCGTGGAGCAAATCCGGTTACATCATGTCCCTGTGCTCCCATGATCGCTTCTGTGATCCAGAAGTTTTCCCGTTTGAGCCCACGGATATAATCCAGTCCAAATGCAATTTCATTTGCAGGAAGCGGCTCTTTCTGCCCTCCCCATACCGGGTAATTGTTGTAAGCTACCACATCCAGATTCTTTGCAACTTCTGAATAATCTACGTGCTTTCCAAGTCCTCCGCCCGGGAAGTCATGCATCACAACCGCATCTGGAATGATTTCCTTAAGAAGCGCTGTCTGGAAATTTGCAAATTTTACAATGCTTTCGCTGCGGAATCTTTCCCAGTCCAGACGAAGTGCCGGATTGTGTGTGGTAATGGTCTTGGATGGAAGTGGGATCTCATCAAATCCGTTGTATTCCTGTGACCAGAATGTGGTTCCGTAAATTTCGTTCAACTTATCAATATTTCCCTCGAATTTCTGCTCAAGGAATCCCTGGAATGCGCAGCGGCATTTCGGACAGTAGCAGATGTCACTGTCTTCATGTCCCAGCTCATTGTCAATCTGCCATGCCACGATCGCATCTTCATTTTTATAATGCTCAGCCTGTGCGCGGATGATCTTCTCTGAGTACTCATACATCACATCGCTGTTAAAGCAATATACATGGCGTCCACCAAAAGTGCGGACGGTTCCGTCTTCAAACTCTGACAGGATATCCGGATGCTTTTTCACAAGCCATGCCGGAATGGTCGCTGTCGGAGTTCCCATGATCACCTTCAGACCTTTTTCTTTTGCCTTTTCAATTACACGGTCAAAAAAGGAAAAATCATAATTTCCTTCTGTTTTTTCCATCAGATGCCATGCGAACTCTGCGATACGGATCACATTGCATCCAAGCTCACAGATATTTTCCAGATCTTCTTCTAAAAAAGCCTCATCCCACTGTTCCGGATAATAATCAACTCCACGCCACATATTACTGTTCCTTTCTCTTACGAAGTTCGTCACGAATCATTTTATAAGTTTCTCCATCCCTCTACTCCTTATTTAGTAAAGTTTTGCTTTCGCTTTTCCATACGTTTTTATGCATTTTCTTTTGTTTTATTGCGTTTATTTTTCGTATCTTGTGAAATGAATATATCATTGTAAAAATATTTAGTCAATATTTTTACGCAAACTTTTACTTAAAGAAAACTATTTTCATGAAATGTTTACTAAATTGGCTTGTCGTTTTTGTGGAAATTGCCGCATAGAAAATGTAGCCTGACACATTCTCACTTCAAGTGCATTGTGGAATACCAGCGACATCTCTATCCATTTTATACGCTTCCTCTGTCCACCAAACTGCACGGAACAATAATCTTCTTCGGAAGTGAATTCTTCTTCCACAGAAGTTCCATACACATCACTGTCGACTCCACGCTTTCTCTCATATATACTTCGACCGAAGAAAGCGGCGGATTGGAAAACTCCGAGAAGCTGGTGTTGTTAAATGTAATGACACCTATTTGTCCTGGAAGCAGAATCTCCCTTTCATGCAACGCCTTTACAAGTCCCGGCGCTACCGCATCACTCGATGCAAAAATCGCGTCCGGATACTCCTCCGGCGTGTGGCTGTCCAGATACTCCAGCACTTTCTGGCAGCTGCTTCTCGAATTCATCTCGCAGTCTATGACCAGACTCTCATCAAACCGATTCTGATTATTCAGTGTATTTTTATAATAGTAATAACGTGGGTCCATCGTCAGCTTCTTGTCGTCGCCAAGGGTATCCACACTTCCAAGATATGCAATCCGCTCTTTGCCTTTTGCCTCAAAGCATTGCAGTACTTCACGGATTGCCAGGTGATAATTCGGCACAATACTGTAATACTTCATATCATCCGGTGAAGAATCCAAAAATACGATGTTGTCCGTATATTGATGGAAATCCTGAATCTCCTCCGGACTGAATCTTCCGATTGCAATCAGTCCGTCAATCGGACGGTCATCATTCTTGGTAAATCTTTTCTTCTCATCCCGGTAAAGCATGACAGTCGTCCATTTCTTTTCAAAACATGCTTCATCCAAACGGTTCTTCAGCATAATATAATAGATATCTTCCATCTGCTCCTGCATCTCGAACATCTGCGCAATCCCGATTCTGCGCTCCGGAAGGTTCTGGCTTTCTGTCATCGCTTCTACTGATGCCTTTTTTCCTGTATCTCTCTGACGCTTACTGTATCTCTGACTTACCGTCTTATATCCAAGCTCACATGCCACGGTAACTATATTTTCTCTGGTCTCATCTGACACATTTAAGTTCGGATCACCATTCAGAACTCTCGAAACCGTGCTTTGAGAAACCTTTACCTTTTCAGCGATATCTTTTAATGTAGCCACATCATTTACCCCTTTGACTAAAATCTTTACTTAAATAATATCACACTTTCAGGGTTTCCAAAAGATATTTTTACAAACTGCCTGCTACACCGATGTTGCTGTTTGTGATCATATTTTATTATCCTTTTTATCATATTCAATATTTGAATTTCCGACGGATTTCTCTCTTTTTTCTGAGGGACATTCTGAGGGACATTCCGAAGGACATCCTGAGAGACATTGTAATTCAAATTTGGCATCACAACTGTAAACCGATACCGATCTGATCTAAAAGACGGCTTACACTTATATAGTACTAAATGGGGCTATTGCTCCATAAATTGATATGCTCCCTTCTAAATAAACAAGATTTTATTATTTCTCTTGTCTACTTAGAAGGGAGCATATCAGTTGACTGAAAAGCAACAAGAAAGCGGCTTCTTTTTTGTGAATGTCCATTTTTTATATAATCATATTACATACCATCAGAAAGAATCTGTCTTTGCTGTATTTTTTTATTTCATACAGGATATCCTCACTCTTGATAAATCTGCTGTTTTCAGGGAATCTCCTAAATGCATTGCCAAATTCATCCTCTCCATAACTAAACTGGCACTCTGATGAAAATTTTCCGCAATAGTCCACAATTCCAAAAGAATTACTGGTCGCATACTCTTTCCCTGTTAGCATGAGTTTATTTGCTATGATATTCAAAATAATAGATTTTCCAGAACCATTATTCCCATATAACACGGTGATTGGTGCAAATATGAACGGATCTATGTCTTTTCGATGAAACACATTATATGGATATATATTAGGATTTTTAATGCTTCTGTCACTTAATTTAAAACTGCTGAGATATATCATTAAAAAATACCCCTTCATCTATAAACTTATATTTTTCAAATCAGCAAACCATTCTTTTACCCTTCAGCACAAATTTCATCATAATCTTCATACATAATTCGTATTCCACACTCCTCACTTTCTACATGGTAATGTCCCGCATACCACTCTGTAAAATCTAACCTGTCATAAATCTTCTGTAGCCATTTTTCCGTTGTCTTGTCCACTGCTGATTGAGCAAGCCCTGGAATAAACGCCCACACTGGTTCCGCTTCAATCGGTACTGTATGCGAGAGTACGATATCCACATTCCACTTGGCTTTATCTAACTGCTGTTCCACATATTCTTTTATCACTTCATCCGGCTGTTCTGATTCAAACCATGGTAATCCGTTTCGTATCCTATAATATTTGTCAACGCTGTATGCACCACCGATTGGCATCACTTTCTTTCCATGAAAATTATATATTTCTCCATCTTTTGCGAACAAAATATTCGGATACTGTTCTTCCACTTTTGCGCTACGATATACAGCGAGCTGTAGACGTAAACTTTCTATAATAAATGAAAAAAACGAATAAACAACATGCATAAATTTTTTATTGAAAATCAGAGAAAATTAATACTTAATCCAAAAATATTCTATTTTATTTTCCTCCTTTGGTGATTATACTAAGGTCAGTCATTAAGAAAGACATGTTTTAAAACAAATTTCACAAAACGGGAGGAAAACAACAATGAAAAAAAGAAAAGTAGTTGCATCAATGATGGCAGTAATACTCGCATTATCATTGGCAGGATGTGGATCTTCAGGATCTTCAGGATCTTCAGACTCATCTGACACTAAGGTAGCGAACAAGGACAAACCACTTTGCTGGTTTAACCGTCAGCCATCTAACAGCTCAACAGGAGAGCTTGACAAAGATGCTCTTAGCTTCAACAAAAATACTTACTATGTAGGTTTCGATGCTAACCAGGGAGCTGAACTTCAGGGACAGATGGTTCTTGATTACATCAAAGCTAACATCGACAAGATCGATAGAAACGGTGACGGAGTTATCGGATATGTTCTTGCAATCGGTGATATCGGACACAACGATTCAATCGCTCGTACACGTGGAGTTCGTAAAGCACTCGGAACAGGTATTGAAGAGAAGAAAGAAATCAACTCTAAACCAGCTGGAACAAACGTAGATGGAAAATCTAAAATTGTTAAAGACGCAACACTTGAAGTTAATGGAAAGAAATACACAGTTCGTGAGCTTGCTTCTCAGGAAATGAAGAATGCAGCAGGAGCTACATGGGATGCCGCTACAGCAGGTAACGCTATCGGAACATGGAAAGCTTCTTTCGGAGATAAGATCGACGTAGTTGTTTCTAACAACGATGGTATGGGAATGTCAATGTTCAACGCATGGGCTAAGAAAAACAAAGTACCTACATTCGGATACGATGCAAACAGTGACGCTGTAGCAGCTATCGCAGAAGGATACGGCGGAACAATTTCTCAGCATGCAGACGTTCAGGCGTACCTGACACTGAGAGTTCTTCGTAACGCTCTTGACGGAGTAGACATTAACACAGGTATCGGAACAAAAGATGATGCTGGTAACTGTCTGAAAGAAGGCGAAGATTACAGATATAGCGAAGAAGAGAGATCTTACTACGCATTAAACATTGCTGTAACAGCTGATAACTATAAAGACTTTACAGATTCAACAGTAGTATACAAAAAAGTTGCTAACCAGCTTGATGCTAAGAAGAGCCCAGAAAAGAAAGTATGGCTTAACATCTACAATGCTTCAGATAACTTCTTAAGCTCAACATATCAGCCGCTTCTTGAGAACTACGATGACCTTCTCAATCTGAAAGTTGACTACATCGGTGGAGATGGACAGACAGAGTCTAACATCACAAACCGTCTTGGAAACCCAGACGAGTATGACGCATTTGCAATTAACATGGTTAAAACAGACAATGCATCTTCATACACAGAACTTCTCAAATAATTAAAGTTCGTAAACTGGTAAATGAATGAAACAATAGAGGGGTGTCAGTGATGATACCTCTCTTTCAATAAGAAAAGGAAGCAGAGCTATGACAGAAGATAAGAATAAATACATCTTATCGATTAATGGCATGAGTAAATCATTCGGTAGAAATAAAGTACTGAAGGGTATCAACATGAATGTGAAACCTGGAACCATTATGGGACTTATGGGTGAAAACGGTGCCGGAAAATCGACGATGATGAAATGTCTCTTTGGAACTTATCAGAAAGATGAGGGGACAATAATATTAGATGGCAAAGAAGTAAACTTCTCAGGACCGAAGGATGCACTGGAGAACGGTGTAGCGATGGTACATCAGGAGTTGAACCAGTGTCTTGAAAGAAGCGTTATTGACAATATGTTCCTTGGTCGATATCCAAAGAATTCACTTGGAGTTATCGACGAGGGAAGAATGAAAAAAGAAACAGCACAGTTGTTCAGAAAGCTTGGAATCACAGCAAACCTGACACAGCCTATGAAGAAGATGTCTGTATCTCAGAGACAGATGTGTGAGATTGCAAAAGCAATTTCTTATAATTCTAAGGTAATCGTTTTGGATGAGCCTACATCATCCCTGACAGCACCAGAGGTTGAAAAACTTTTCAAAATGATGCGTCAGCTGAAAGCACAGGGAATTTCCCTGATCTATATTTCACATAAGATGGACGAAATTTTCAATATCTGTGATGAGATCTCCGTACTGCGAGATGGTAGCCTTGTTATGACAAAAGAGAGCAAGAACACAGATATGAACGAATTGATTGCAGCCATGGTTGGTCGTTCTCTGGATAACAGATTCCCGCCTGTTGACAATGAACCGGGAGAAACCATTTTCTCTGTACAAAATCTTTCAACAAAGTATGCACCAAAACTTCAGAATATTTCCTTTGATATCAAAAAAGGAGAAATCTTTGGATTCTATGGTCTGGTTGGAGCCGGACGTACAGAACTTCTGGAAACTATTTTCGGAATACGTACAAGAGCAGAAGGAAATGTATTATACAACGGTAAAGTTATGAACTTTACATCACCTAAGGATGCAATGGACCACGGATTTGCTCTGATCACAGAGGAAAGAAAGGCCAACGGATTGTTCCTGAAAGGCGATATTACATTTAACACTACGATCGCGAACATGAATCATTACAAAAAAGGTATTGCATTATCACATGACAGAATGGTACGTGCAACTGCTGAGGAAATCAAGGTTATGCATACAAAATGTATGGGACCGGATGATATGATCTCAAACCTTTCCGGAGGAAACCAGCAGAAAGCGATCTTCGGAAAATGGCTAGAACGTTCACCACAGGTATTCATGATGGATGACCCGACCAGAGGTATCGACGTTGGTGCAAAATATGAAATTTACGAACTGATCATTAACATGGCAAAACAGGGAAAGACGATTATCGTTGTTTCCTCAGAGATGCCGGAGATCCTTGGTATTACAAACCGTATCGGAGTTATGTCCAACGGACGTCTCGCAGGTATTGTTAATACAAAGGAAACAGATCAGGAAGAATTATTGAGACTCAGTGCGAAGTATTTGTAACAGAGAGGAGTATTAGAAATGGCAGAAAAGAGCTTTATTATCTCGGCTGAAGAAGAAGCGAAACTTCTCCAACCGATTGATGAATATGTAGGTAAGATTCAGAAACAGATTGACGAATTGCGTATCGAAGGTACAGATAAAGTGAATACTTTAAAGAACCAGATCGCAATCGCAAAAGAAGATAAAAACTTAAGCAAAGAAGAGAGTTCTAAGATTATTGCTAACAGCAAGAAAGAGCTTGAAAAAGCAGTTGCTGTTGAAAATAAAAACAAAGCAACGATCAACAAGCTGATTGCTGACGCTGAAGGATATCTCGCTAAACATTATAATAACGACTATTATAATATCGTAGCTAAGAGCTGCGAAACTGAGATGAAGGACGAAGAGAGCAGATACGCTAAGGTTAAAATGAAACTTCAGGAAGAGCACAAGAAAAAAGTTGCAGCTCTGAAAGACTCTGAAGAGATTAAAGCTGAGAAATATGTATTAAAGAATCACCTCTTTGATGCGGAAATGACTCACGAGTCAAGAGTACAGGAAATCAAAGACAGAAAACATGATGCATATATGCACAAATTCCATTTGATCGACCTTCTGAGAATGTCTGAATTTACACTTTCTCAGCAGTATGCACAGAAGATTGAAAACTATAAATATTCTTTCAATGTAGCACAGTTCTTATACAAGAATGGTCTTTACATTGTAATCATTTTAATCTTCATCGCTCTGTGTATCATTACACCAATCGTAAAGAATACACAGTTATTTACAGCAACTAACATTTTGAATATTTTACAGCAGGCTTCACCTCGTATGTTCTTAGCACTTGGTGTTGCAGGACTGATCCTCTTAACAGGTACAGACCTTTCCGTAGGACGTATGGTTGGTATGGGTATGGTAACATCTACAATCATCATGCATAACGGAATCAACACAGGTACAGTATTCGGACATGTATTTGACTTCTCAAAGATGGCTCCGGTACCGAAAGCTTTATTAGCATTAGGCGTTTGTGTAATCCTGACAACTGTATTCTCTATGATCGCTGGATTCTTCATGGCAAGATTTAAGATGCATCCGTTCATTTCTACAATGGCGAACATGCTTATCATCTTCGGTCTTGTAACATACGCAACAAAAGGTGTTTCCTTCGGTGCGATTGATTCAGAGATTCCGAAAATGTTCATTCCACAGGCTGGAAGATTCCCGACAATCGTACTTTGGGCTGTAGCTGCAGTTGCAATCGTATGGTTCATCTGGAACAAAACAACATTTGGTAAAAACCTCTACGCTGTAGGTGGAAACCCGGAAGCAGCAGCAGTTTCTGGTATTTCCGTATTCAAAGTAACAATGGGAGCATTTATCCTTGCTGGTATCCTTTATGGATTTGGTTCATGGCTTGAGTGTAACCGTATGGTTGGTTCAGGTAGTGCAGCTTACGGACAAGGATGGGATATGGATGCCATTGCAGCCTGCGTAGTTGGTGGTGTATCATTTACTGGTGGTATCGGTAAGATTTCCGGAGTTGTAACTGGTGTACTTATCTTCACATCTCTTACATACTCTCTGACAATCCTTGGTATTGATACAAACCTTCAGTTCATCTTCGAAGGTATTATCATCCTCGCAGCCGTAACACTTGACTGTCTGAAATATGTCCAGAAGAAATAATTAAATTGTCCTTCCATTAAGTGGATGTACATAAAGGAAGCTGCCGCCCCGCGATTTCTTAATCGCGGGGCGGCAGCTTCCTTTTTTTTGTGTGCGTAGAGGGCTGATTGGTGTTGTCTTGCGGACACCAGTAACAACCCACAATCACACATCAAAAAACCCCGACCGCACCGGCCGGGGTTTTTCTTGCCCGAAATATATTCTACTTATTCAAAAAATGCTCTCTATTCGGATATTCCTCTCTAAAAGCAAGAAGTGCCGCTTCCTTAAGCAGTGCGAATTCTTTCTCCATACGAAGCATCCGCGGTGCCTTAAAAGCAATAATACTGACCTGCTCTGCAAGCTTCTTTGCAACGCCTTCGTCTGAAAGCTGTCCCATTCCAAATACGAGAGAAGTAAATCCTCTGCCTCCGCGGCTCACTTCAAAGTAACGCTTGAATGCATTCTGAAGTTCCGCCAGAAGTACTTCTTTGTACAGTTCATCCTGTAGTCTTACTGCGGATAACCCCAATGTGGAAAGGATTTTTGCAGCCTGCTTTCTGCGCATGCCACCGATATCGATTGTCGTTGCCTCTGCCATGCCTTTTAATTCCACAAAGCCTCCGACAAATTCATCTTTTCTTGGTCTGCGTTTTCCATAGCGCACAACCCACAATTCTTTCCTGCATGCATTTCTTTTCGCTTCCTCACTCGCCTCCTCACCGGCTGCATCTTCTCCATGCGCCTCCAGCATTTCCATTCGCTTCACCGGATCGGTTTCCTCATAAAACTGTGCTACCCATGTATTGTCCATTTTTCTATCCTTTCGCTCTCTTCTCACGCTATCTCACGCTATCTATACTTATTTTTCCTAATAACTTCTCCGGACTATTTTTCCAAGAACTCATCTACATTCTCCTCATCTACCTGACGGTATTCAGAGACATAATATCTGCCGTCCGTCAGCTGGCTTCGATACTTGTTGTCCCCGCGAAATACTTCCACAGACAACTTCGCAAGCTCACTTGCCTGGTCTTCGTTGTCGTTGTAGACAGTTCCTTGCATCTGGCCGTTCTTGATCGCATTCAGAGCATCCTCCAGCCCGTCAATTCCGAAAATCACCGGCCAATCATTTCCTCTGTATCCGGCCTTTCTGCAAGCCTCCACAGCGCCCAATGCCATCTCGTCGTTATTTGAAATAACAAGTTCGATTTCTTTGCCATATTGCTGGATGAGACGGGTCATTCGATTTTCCGCCTGCCCACGGTTCCAGTCTGCAAACTGATAGCTTAATTTTTCTAATTTCACATCGTGTTCGATCAGTGTCTTTACTGCATAGTCCGTTCGGCTAATGGCATCCTGGTGACCGGCCTCACCTTCTAAAAGAACATACTGTATCTTGCCATCTTTGTTCACATCCACCTCCGGATGATTTTTAAGGTAGTTTGCAACAATTTCACCTTGCATTACGCCAGACTGCTCTGCGTCACATCCGACATAATATAGTTTCTCCCACTGCATAATGTCTTCTTTTACCGGCTCACGGTTAAAGAAAATGATCGGTATACTTTCTTGTTTCGCCATCCTTATAATGCGGGATGGCGCTGTTCTGTCAACGAGATTTACACAAAGCACGTCACATCCAGCGTCGATCATTTCTTCTACGATCTCATTTTGATCCTGCTGGTTATCATCTCCATTTTTCACAGACACGATAATCTTAAAATCTTCGGATTCCATTTCCTTGAAATTCTCTTTCAATTTATCTGTCATAGCATTGATAAATGGATCATCCTGGGTGTACGTTACGACACCAACTCGAAGAATATTATTGGACTTCGGCTTTTCCTTTCCACATCCAGATGCGAGAAGGGTGAGCATTAATGTAACTGCGATCACACGTTTATACTTTCTGTTTCTTTCATTTCTTTTACTCATAGGAATACATGAACCTTTCCATATTGTCATCTAAAGAAAATATTGGTTTGCTAAATATCTTTATATCTGTCTCATGACCTTTGATTCGATAAAATCTGCGGTTCAGTTTCTGCGCAATCTCTTCTACGCTCTTGTAGCCGACGGAATAGGTATCCGGAACGATAAGGCCGTTGAGCACTCCGTCATCAAGCAAGACGATTGCCTTTTCACTGCTGCCAATTCCATATATTTCTGCCTTGCTGTATGTGCCTTGCTCCGATTTCTCGCCAAGCTCTTCCAACGCTTTCGAATCCAGCACGACTAGGGCGTCCACATCACTTTTCTGGGCTACACTTTCACAGATGTCCTGTCCTTTTTGACGGTAATAGCACCAGCTGATTTCATTTTCGGTATCTTTAAGCACGTCTTTCAAACCTTTGATCATCTGACGATTTGCCGCAGACTCTCGCCAGTCGGCTACAATTCCTACCGTCTTCTTCTTTTTGCCAATCTGCTTTCCTAATGTTGTACCGATTTTATAATAATCCGGCCCGATCACTGCACCAAGCGATTTTTTCGCCGATTCCGAAGTCGCTTTATTCTGAGACGCCCTGTCTGAAGATTGCCCATTAATCAACTGCGTTCCGTTATAAAATTCATCCATAATAAGAATATACGGGATGCCGGAGCACTGCTTTTTGATCATTTTTTCGGTGTCCGCACCCGGCGCCGGGCAAATGATAAATGCATCGATATCATTATTTTTCTGTTCATTTATGATTTCTTTTTCCGTCTCCGTACTGTCAATCTTATCCGTATTGCAGATGATCATATGAAGACCATTGATATCCGCCGCCTGCTTCAGGCCTTTTATAAGCGAATCCCAGCGGTTGTCACCCGATTCGGAGAGAATGACTGCCACTCGCTTCTCCGGCACATTTTTATCGAAAATCTTCAACACGAAAAACAATGCCAGCACAAGCAAAATCGTCTCCAGCACGAGGAAGGTTATTTTATTTTTTTTCATCTAAATTCCTCCCCTGCGTGTATTTTTGCATTTCCAGCATTTCCGCATTCTCAGGCGTATGCAAAATCGCCGGAATGTGGATTACAACTTTCGTTCCCTCATCCGGTTCGCTGTACACTTCCAGTCCATACTGCTCACCGAACATAAGCTTGATTCTCGAATGTACGTTAATAACACCTACGCCGGAACCGTGCTTTGGAACTTTATTATTATTTGTCAAAATATTTTCCAACACTTCTTCGCGCATGCCCATTCCATTATCCTCAATGGAAATGTAAA
The DNA here is from genome assembly GCF_003481355.1 of Dorea sp. OM07-5. Lineage (NCBI taxonomy): Bacteria > Bacillati > Bacillota > Clostridia > Lachnospirales > Lachnospiraceae > Dorea > Dorea sp. OM07-5. The sequence continues at coordinate 28,727 of NZ_QUKZ01000021.1, forward strand.
TGTCATCGCCTTTCTTCTCACCGCGCACGATGATCTTGCCGTCATCGTCCTCATCCATATTTCCAACGCCATAGTAAATTGCATTTTCCAAGATCGGCTGAATGACTAATTTTACAATGCAATATTTTTCAATCTCTTCATCAATCTGAAATTCCATCTTAAAACGCTCTTTATAGCGCACAAGCTGTATATTCATATAACTTCGGCTGTGCTGCAATTCATCCTTGATAGAAATAATTGTCTTTCCCCGGGACAAACTGACACGCAAAAGTTTCGCAAGCTCTGAAATCATAACGACAGCACCTTCATTTTTGTATGCCTCGATCATCCACGTGATCGACTCCAGCGTATTATAAAGAAAATGTGGATTGATCTGGCTCTGCAATGCATCCAGCTCGCTCTTTCTTCGCTCATTCTGCTGGCGGATGATCTCTTCCATCAAAGTCTCAATCTGCTCGTAAGACTTCTGAACGGAATATCCCAAATGTCGGATCTCCGTAGAACCTCCAATGTAAATGTCCGGTTTTCCACCGGCCTCATGGTCTTTTACGGACTCTTCCAGCTGGCGGATCGGTTTGGAAATCTTTCGGGAAACTAATCTATTTCCATAAAGGAGCATCATCAGAAGAATTGTGATCGTCGTAAATACATAGTAACGGAATCGATTGATGCTTGCAGTCTGCACACTCTCCGGCACAACACCGACAAGTTTCCATCCGGTATATGCAATACTTCCGACAACAATGCTTTCCCTATGGCCATCCGCATTGATGGAATACGTTCCATCTTCGTATTTGGCTGTTCCGACACTCTTTTCGTTAAAAAGCCCTCGGTCCATCTCTGCTCTTCTCGGATGGTAAATAATTTCTCCATCGCGGCTGATAAGATAATAGTAAATGCCTTCCGAAGAGTCATTGATCTGTTTTAACACATCCTCAATAACCGAATATTTCATATCCACTAAGAGGACACCACTTCGCGGCTTATCGCCGTCGTTGACATCCACATAGCGGCTCAGCGAAACAACTCGATGGAAACGGTAAGAACCATCCGCAAAAAGATTTTGGATATGCGGAACGGAGAAATGGATATTTTCAATTGCGTCCTCCGCATTCCGGTACCAGTCCTGCCTTGTTACGTCTATTTTCTTCTCCACCGATACCGGCTCAGAACTGATAAGTTTCCCATCACTTCCATACAGCGCCACGCTCTGCACCTTGTCCGAATTCGTTTCGTACAGAAGACTGAACTGCTCGGTAAATTCACGGCTGGAAATGTCAAATTCCTGAACGATATTGTAGTTCGCCGCATTGAAAATCTGACGCATATCCAAAAGATCCGCATTTACACGGTCCACCATACTCTCTACGTTCGATTCTGTATTCGCAACCGCCATTCGATCAATGGCGAGCTTGAAACGGTGATAGAGCAAAAATCCCATAACAACGATTGTCACAACAGTGATCGCCATAAGCACCGACATGATGATCGACTGGATGTTGAATGTTATATTTTCTTTTGAAAATTTTCTCAATCTGTTTTTCACGCTATTCTATTCCCTTCACGTGCATTATTTTTTCGCAGATGCCCGGTATTTGGAAGGTGAAACACCAAATTTCTTCTTAAATACGTAACTGAAATAGTTCGCATCCAGATACCCTACCTTCTCTGCGATCGTGTAACTCTTCTCATCTGTGTTAAGAACCAGGTCCTCTGCGATATCCATTCGGTAATCTGTCAGATAAGAAATAAAAGACTTTCCTACTTCTTTTTTGAAAATAGATGAAAAGTAAGAGTTCGACACACCAAGCTGTGCACACACTTCATCGAGCGAAATGTCGGCCTCCATATATCGGTCTTTCACAATGTTCTGGGCGTCTACGATCAGTCTTTTCGATGTATTATTTCTGGCATTCATAAGACAGTCGCTGATTGCCATAGACATATTGACCGTCCAGTTTGTAAGCAAGCTTTCATCCATCTGTGATACTTTTTCGTAAATATTTTGCGAATATCCGGAAATCTCATTGAAATCAAGCGAGTTATTTGTACAGAAGCGAACAAATCTGCTGACAATCTCTAATGTTGCCAGATTATGCTGGCTGATTGTCTCTGTATTTTTATAAATTTTCTCAATTTCCTTGTGTGCCATCTCCTTAATCTCTTCCGGATCACCGATACGGATCGCGCGAAGAAGCTCCTGCATGCTGATCTCTTCCGGCTGCGCTGTCTGCTTCTGCTCTTTTGGGACAATCTCTCCGATGTTGATGGCGCGCTTTGTACCATACAGCACACGATAAGAAATGGCATCTCTCGCCCCTTCATAAGAAATGCTGATGTCACGAAGGCTGTCACACACCGTTCCGATTCCTGCCGTAACGACTGCTCCCATAATTCGATAAGCCCAACGGCAGAATCTGTCGCAGGCATCTGTCACCTGTGCCATCTTCTCCTTTGAATCAAGTTCCAAAATAAGAAGCGTATTGCCCATGTAAATAAATTCCTTGCATTCCCACTCTTCTACGAGCCGGTCTTTGATCTCGCGCTCTACGGACATGGAAAGAAGCAACGGATCCATTCCATCCGGCACATGATTTGCAGAAGTATGAAAGATCACACAGCAAAAATGCGGTCCTTTCATATCAAGCTGATACGCCTGTAAAAACCGGTCATAATCCTCTTCACCAACTCTTCCTTCGATAAGCGAAATAAGAAAATTCGACTGCAGCTTCGGCAGTGCCTCCTGAAAGTAATTATTTAATTTCTTTACATTCAATTTTTCTTCTCGCTCTCGATCCAGTGTCTCTTTCAAGTCCTCAAGACTTGCAGACAGTTCTGTCGAGTTGATCGGCTTCAACATATATTCTTTGATTTCTAAATGCACCGCTTCCTTTGCATACTCAAATTCATCGAAACCGGTACAAATCATAATGTAAATATTCGGATAATCCTCGTTCAGTCTTCTCGCAAGCTGCAACCCGTTCATGTAAGGCATCTTAATGTCCGTAAGCACAACGTCCGGCTGGAGCTTCTCCACAAGCTCTAATGCTTTCACGCCGTTCGTTGCACTGCCCACAACCTTGAATCCAAGATCATTCCAATGAATCTTTTGCTCCATAATATCAATAACTTCCACTTCATCATCTACCAGAAGTACTTTATAACGCTCCATACTAATCCCCTTTACTTCCTTTGGTCATTCTGCCTTTTATTATAGCAGAATATGCCCTCGTGCAACATAGTTTTTATAGTTAATGATAATTTTGCCCGGGGGAGGCGCTGGCCCCCAAGACAACACCAATCAGCCCTCTACGCACACACAAAAAAGGAAGCTGCACTACCTGAACCAACCATACGGTTACACTCAATCATCATAGAGTTTCATCTTTTCCGAGGTCAACTGTCGGCTCTGTTTTTGCAATTCTGCAGTATTGATTTCTTTGTAGTCGCATTGCCTTTTGGAAGATACCCGTGACCAGGATGTCGGCAGTCTGGGCGAGCGTAATGTTTTGAATAAAATCTACAATGCTCTGGTGAAAAAATATAATCTGTCCACAAGCCTTGTTCTGTATGTTTTTGTGCATGATAAGAAAGAAAACTGATTCCACCGCATGGATCAGTTCTCTTTAAATAATGGCTACTTCATTTTTCTCTTTTTATATAATCCTACAATCAAACCAAGACTAACAATCGCTATTAAAAACCATGCTACTATGAATCTTTAAAACCATTTTCCCAGACCAGCTCATCATTTTTCATGTATTGAATTGGAAATATCGAGAACTTTGCTCCGGAAAGAGTCACTTCTTTATCCGAACTATTTCTCTCCTTGTAAATAATTTGAATGCTTCCTGTTCTGCTTCCTGCTTCTGCATGGATTGTTGAAATATCTATAAAACCACCGACAAGAAAAAGCATAACGAATAAAATAATGTGAATACTTTGGTACTAGAATATAATCTGTATTTACTGATATCACGTTTTTCACATAAAGATGCTGTGCGATTATATGTAAAAAGGTGACTGTTCTTAATCAAAATAAAAATGGCGAAGTGCTTATCGTAACACTCCGCCGAAAGCCTCAAACGATAAAATCCAATTGACTTTAATGCCTTCTCTAGCCCCTTATCATACGATTATTATTGATCGTGTTTCTAAATGCATTACCATACCGATTTCAGTGTTCTCACACTCCATGTTGGGGAGTTATTAACGAAATCAAGTGCTTTCTTTGACTTAAATGAAAATTTAACCTTTTTAATTGTACTGTCTTTTACATTCTTATAAGTCTTTGTTGTTGATGCGTAAATCTTATTATCGACTCCAACTCCAACCTTCACTTTATAAGTTTTAAGCTTAAAAATACGATTGTTTACAACATATCCTGTAACTGTTACCTTGCCATTGTAATAACTCATTTCCCACGGTACAACAGACTGTCTAATGAATCCATTTTCATTATGATTGTTCAGG
>NZ_QUKZ01000022.1:0-416 GCF_003481355.1 Dorea sp. OM07-5
CAGAAACGGGAACTGAAGAAACGTCAGAAAGATGTGGAAACTAAAAAGCGGACACACAGGCTCTGCCAGATTGGTGGTGCGGTGGAATCGGTGCTGGGTTCTGCGATTGAGGAAGATGATATCCCAAAGCTGATCGGCTTCTTAAAAAGGCAGGAAGCAAATGGGAAATTCTTCTCAAAGGCAATGCAGAAAGAGCCAGTTGCAAATACGGAGGAAGTGTAATGCCGGAGGGAGTGGAGTTTCCATTCCCTTCATTGCTTTTTTATGAAGGGCGCACTTATGGACAACCAGAGGTCGTCCGTATAAGTTTGCCACAGGTGGCAACCGGTCTGCGCTTACGCTTGCCGGGCTCGTTCCGTCGGCGGGGCTTTCAGCCAGACCTGCTCATGCCGCAGGAGGCACTCTTCGCCAGAGGG
>NZ_QUKZ01000022.1:426-27299 GCF_003481355.1 Dorea sp. OM07-5
ATGCAGAGGGCGTTCCGGCAGATACCATTTTCTTTTAGGGAAAAGGTTACCTGCTGGAAATCAAAGCCGGATACGGCAGAAAGGGGGAAACGGAGCATGGCGATTTTTCATTATACAGTAAAGATTGTTGGACGCAGCAAAGGAAAATCCATCATATCGGCGTCTGCTTATCTCAATGGCGATGTGATGAAAAATGAAGAAACAGGCAGGATCAGCTACTACACTTCAAAAAAAGAAGTCGTTTATACCAGCCTGATGATGTGTGAAAATGCACCACAGGAATGGCAGAATGTACCTGCTGAAACTATCAGACGGTTCCAGAAATCAGTCCGATATAAAAGAGCAGATAACAAAGAAGCTGCACTGGAAAAATTCAAACTTACTTTTCAGAAACAGCGTTTGTGGAATGAAGTTTTGAAGATTGAGAAGACCGCGGATGCACAGCTTGGCAGGTCGTTTGAGTTCTCACTACCGAAAGAATGGAACCGAAAGGAACAGATTGAATATACAACGGATTATATTCAGAAAATCTTTGTAGACAAAGGCATGTGTGCAGATTGGAGCATTCACGATAAGGGCGATGGAAACCCACATGTGCATTTACTTGTTACCATGCGTCCATTCAATCCAGACCATTCATGGGGAAACAAAGAAGTCAAAGACTGGGATTTTGTCAGAGATAATGATGGAAATATCGTGGTTGATGAGTCTCACCCGGACTGGTGGCAGGATAAAAAGAACCCTGCCCGTCATGGAATCCGAATCCCGGTATTGGACGAAAACGGTAATCCGAAAATCGGTGCAAGGAATCGTAAACAGTGGAAACGTGTATTAACCGATGCTACCGGATGGAACAATCCCAAAAATTGTGAACTATGGCGGAGCGAATGGGCAAATGTCTGTAATGCACATTTGAAAACGGAAAATCACATTGACCACCGTTCTTATGCAAGGCAGGGAAAATTTGAGATACCAACGATCCATGAGGGTGCGGATGCCAGAAAAATTGATGAGAAATTTCAAAACGGACAGACATCCTCCGCTTCATGGAAAGTGGAGGAAAACCAGATCATAAAAAGACAAAATGCACTGCTGGGTAAAATAAAGATTTCTTTTGGAAAAGTATCTGGTGCATTGACACAATGGAAGGAGCGATTGGATGACATTAGAAGAAAGCCGGGAAGTCATTCCCATGATGGAGACAATGATAAACCAGATCGAGGAACAGCAGAATCTTATGGCAGAGATGATACAGGAATTACAGGAACGGGACAGGCAGCTTCTGTTTTTTCAGGAGCAGAACCAGAGTTTAAAAAACTTAAACAGCGAATTATCCGGGCTGCTGAATCTTTTGCCAGATACAGAAGAACTGCTCTCACAGATCGAGCAACAGAAAACCAGAATCGAACAGTTGGAAACCGAGAATCAGCAATGGCAGGAATTAACGCAGAAGCTGAACAGCGAGAACAGCTTATTGCAGAAACAGAATACCGAATTGCTGACCTTAAACAGCAGATAGAGAAAGTGAGGGAGCTTGATGAACGGATGCAAAGACTTAGAGAACGTCGGGCAGGTGGAAGAACTTTTGCTGATGACAGAACAGATGCAGGACGAACTGGATCAGAAAGACCAGACAATTTTGGAACTGAACAAGCAGCTAAGCGAATCGCTGACCTTGAACGAGAAATTGAACAGCGAAAACAGAGCCGAGAATATCGAAGCATTGCGGACAAGATTAAGGCAAACAGAGGAGCGATTGACCAACGAGACAGACAGAAGGAAAAGAGCCGACGCAGAAGTCGTGGCATGGAAATTTAAGTATGAAAAAGCAGAACAGGAGAAACTTTATGCACAGACACACCAAAAGACGGTAGAGGTAGCTGTTGAGAAAAAAGTGCCTTATGAGAAATGTGAAAAATGTGACCGCACTGCTTACCAGAAAGCAAAAGAAAAATGCGATAACCGCAAAAGTCAGCTGGAAAAGAAATTTAAAAATATGACAACTGGTTATGAAAGTATCCTGTTCCTACTGGCATGGTACAGCATAACAATAACCCTGTTTACGGCTATTCTTTCGCCAGTTTTCCTTAACGACTGTATCACCTTTTTCGGTGTGTTAGGAAAAGGAATGGGAAGCTTGTTTCGGGAGTTTGTCATAGGTGCAGATTCTTTCGGACAGTTAAGCAGCGGAATACCTAACCGTATCCTTTCCGGGCTTATGTACTGGCTGATCGTAGCTATTGTTATGGGAATTTTATTTATAATAACCGGATTACTGATAGTTGGGATTGGCTATCAGGTTGGAAAAATCTACCGGAAATATTGCTGGGATATCCTCAGTATAATAGTGGCGATAACGAGTGCAGCTATTGTAATTTACTTTGGAGAATGGATAAAATCTGTTATTCCTGTAAATCTTATCACGCTGTTGCTACTGGTGCATGTGATTTATATTGGAATTCGATGCTATGTGAAAGACTGGCAGGAAGAACGGGGATATTATTAAGAGTAGGTCGGACAGCTAAATTTTTAAAGCTGTCCGATTTGTGCATAAAAATAAAATTTATTCGTTTGGATATTACTTTATTGGTTTTATTATAATAAAGCCAATTATAATAAGAAATAGTGTTAGTATTCATGAAATAGGAAAAGCATAATACAGAATATTTAACTGGCAATGCTGCCTGAAAATAGTATATATCCAGAGGATACGAAAACAACAGGTTCCTATGATAGTTGCAATAGCCGGGTATAAAGAGTGCCCAGTACCTCTTAATACACCTGTCGGAATCTCATAATAAAATGAACGCAGGCAGCGAAGCAACTGCGTTCATGAGCAAGTAGCGAAAGCGGATTGCGAATGTCCTATTTATATAACGTATACAAATGTAAATGGATATCTGATCCCGAATCTCACCTATAAATCCGGTGAGCAGATGGAGCAACTTGGCAAGTATGGTTTTCTTCACAGAGATTATCTGAAGAATCATCGAAATTCAACTTATCAGGTGATGCTTCTGCAGGACACCATTGGAGAGCATCTTCTGGAAGTAGACAAGGCAGCCAGAGAACGGGAAGAAGTGATTCTGAAACAGCTAGAGAAAAAAGAGCCTTTGCCGGATAAAGAGAAAGATCAGATTGTCTGGGTATGATCTGGTTACGGACAGTCCGACAAAGAGAATCTATGAAGCAGTGAAGCGTATTCCGAAAGGACATGTGGCAACTTATGGGAAGATCGCAGAGATGGCGGGAGACCACAGAATGGCAAGAGCCGTGGGCAATGCACTGCATAAGAATCCGGATCCGGAACATATTCCGTGCTTCAGAGTGGTCAATGCGAAAGGTGAACTGGCCGGGGCATTTGCGTTTGGTGGAGAGGATGTACAGGCAGAACTTCTTCGAGCGGATGGAGTTGAAGTGATAAATGGAAAGGTAGATTTGGAAAAATATGGAATATGTGTCTGCGGAAATCTGGGAAAAAATTCCGGAAGATATTAAGAAGATGATAAATTTTCAGCGGATCAGCTGTTAACAATGGAATAAAAGCTTGACAAATTTCTAAATTTTTATATAATTATCAAAGGTAATTAACTGTGATAATTACTAGAAGTGCCATGAATGCAAAAGAAAGTATAAGTGGTGATTTTACTGATAATATATAAGGAGGACAGAATATGACAAGTGAAATAATAAAAAGGATGTTCGATGCATGTTATCAGGCAAAGCGGACCCGGGAGATGCTCCCACCGTTGCCCGAAGGTGTTCGTTCATCCTTTATTCAATATCTGGATACGATACAGTCTTTGGAAGGACAGGGCGTACAGGTAAAGGTGTCGGATATCAGTGATGCAATGGAGCTTCCAAGACCGGGAGTTACAAGAACTGTCAAAGAGATGGAAGAAAAAGGATACCTTAAGAAAATGGCTTCTGAAGCAGATGGACGTGTCACATACATAGCTGTTACAAGAAAGGGAACAAATCTTTCGCAGAAATATGACGAACAATATTTTAAAAGTCTGCTCCCTTACATGGAAGAAATCTCGGACGAAGATGCAGAATGTATGATACGGACGATAGAGAAATTTTATCAGATCATGTGCGAAAGGAGAAAACATTACGATGAACGATAAGGCAGATTTTACACAAGGAAGCATACTTAAAAAACTGATTGCATTTATGATACCGGTGCTGGGATCATTGATCCTGCAGGCGGCATACGGTGCAGTGGATCTTCTGGTAGTTGGAAGATTCGGTTCTACATCCGGGCTTTCAGCGGTTTCTACGGGAAGTCAGGTATTGAATCTTGTAACTTTTGTAGTGACACAGTTTGCAATGGGTATTACGGTACTGATTGCGAGATATCTCGGTGAAAAGAGACCAGAGCAGATTGGATCGGTCATTGGCGGATCAGCAGTTGTATTTACGATGATTGCAGTCGGATTATTTATTGTTATGGTTGGATTTGCACATCCAATCTCAGTCCTGATGCAGGCTCCGAAAGAGGCGGTTGAGCTGACCTCGGTATATGTGCGTATCTGCGGAGGCGGTATTTTCTTTATTGTTGCATACAATCTTTTATCAGCAATTTTCCGTGGACTGGGGGACAGTAAATCACCGTTGCTATTTGTATTTGTTGCATGTATTGTAAATGTGATCGGAGATATAGTACTTGTGGCAGGATTTCATATGGACGCAGCAGGTGCGGCGATTGCAACTGTTACAGCGCAGGCACTCAGCGTAGTATTTGCTATTGTTATTCTGATCAAAAAGGAACTTCCATTTAAGATTACCAGAAAAGATTTCGGGTTGAATAGTCAGTGTAAGAAATTCCTAAAGATCGGACTTCCGCTTGCACTGCAGGAGTTCCTGACACAGATGTCCTTCCTGGCACTTTGTGCATTTGTGAACCGGCTTGGCCTGGAAGCTTCTTCGGGTTACGGTGTTGCATGTAAGATTGTCAACTTTGCGATGCTGGTTCCAAGTGCGCTGATGCAGTCGATGGCATCCTTTGTATCTCAGAACATCGGAGCAGGCAAGGCAAAGCGTGCGAAGAAATCCATGTTTACCGGAATCGGTGTTGGCCTGGTTGTGGGATGTATAGTATTTTTATTGGTGATGTTTGGAGGCGATATACTGGCAGGGTTCTTCACAACGGATGTAGCCGTTATCCAGAAAGGGTATGCATATCTGAAAGGATTCGCACTGGAAACAATCGTGACAGCAATTCTGTTCAGTATGGTCGGATATTTCAATGGTAATAACAAGACGGTATGGGTAATGACACAGGGATTAATCCAGACATTGCTGGTACGTCTTCCATTTGCCTATGTGATGAGTATCCAGCCGAATGCAAGCCTGACGAAGATCGGTCTTGCGGCACCAGTATCGACAATGGTGGGAATCGTGCTAAATGTTGGATTTTATATTTATCTTGACCGTGCAGAGAAAAAAAGTAACGCTTTATAAATCATTATATGTTTAAAAAAGGGAGCGGGAGAGACACTGCAGGTAATTGCTTGAGACCAAGGGAATGCTTCTGGATGATGCATACAGCGTATCAGCTGGTTATATAATGTCAGTGACCAGAAAGCAGCAAAGCTGATAGAGGATACAGATAAAAGGCGTATGACAAATTATAACTTTTATACCGGGCAGAAGTGGGGAAAGGCCAGCAATTACACGTTGTGTCTGAACAGTTCACAGCTTGGATATGGCAGATGTGAAGCGGTTATTATGGAGTGCGCGAAATAAAAAATCCGGTTATAGTAAAATCCCATCTTTGGCAGTTGGAAAGAAAAAATGGCTGCATACCAAGCAAAATCAAGGTGTGCAAAAAAAATCTCAAATAATTAGCACTCACCTCTTGATCAAGCAACTTTTTAGGCAATAAACTTTACTCTTTGGCTTGCAGAAGAGGACAATCTTGCGTTGCTGGCGGATGCCGTTGGCTTGGAGATAACCTTTGATGAAACTGAGTCCAGCGTTGGAGATTTTAATGTAGACATTTATGCAACTGAAACAGGAACGGACAGAAAAACCATTATTGAAAATCAGCTTGAAGATACAGACCATGATTACCTTGGTAAATTGATTACATATGCCTCCGGCAAATCTGCCGATATTGTAATTTGGGTTGTCAAGAGAGCCAGAGAAGAACATCGCTCTGCAATTGAGTGGCTGAATAATCACACCGATGAGAATATTGCGCTCTTCTTGGTAGAAATCAAACTATACCAAATAGGCAGTTCGGATATCGCCGTTAAATTTGAAGTGGTAGAAAAGCCTAATGACTGGACAAGAAAGCCAACAGAATCCTTATATCTTATTCGGCAAATTTTTAAAATAAGGATAAGTGGTCTGAACAGTTCGATTGGGCGATGGACGTTGCCCTGAAGATGAAAAATACCTTCAAGAAATACTTATAAATAATAATCGCATTTGGTATACTTCCTGAAATGATTTTGAGACGTATACCATATCAGATTGCAATCCGACCATTTCAAACACCATATTTCAGAGAAATTGCATTGGCGATGAAAGATCGAACCAAAATTACTCCAGCAGTTAAAAAGTTCACAGAATATTTAAAATATAGGAACATTGATTAAATACTGAATCAAAACTAAAAAGTTTTCATTTGAAATTAATATGCAAATGGCTCAGTATTATTCAAACAAGGTATATTAAGAAACTTGCTTACCATCAATTATAGTAATTTTGATTAAGTAGCCTGTATGTGAAATAAAGAATACAGGCTACTTGTATTTTATAATTCTAATGAATCTTCCGCATCTACCCACATCTGCAAATTTCCATCAAGATATAATCTTGCATATTCAAGAGGTTCATCAATGGCGAGTGCGTTTAATGCACAGTCTGATCCTGGTGTGGTTTTTAAGTCCTTTTCTGCTTCCCAACAGTCAATGCGAAGCATATAGCCTGCACTGGTATAAACATCAATGCTGTTTCGTCCGGGATTATATTCTGCAAATATTGTTCTCATCGTATCTTATCTCCTTATCGATCAATAAATCATCTGTTACAAAAATCAGAAGCATTTCAATCAGTTCACCATGTCACTTTTATTTTGTGTTATACTGTTTTATATAATTTTTTTGCCCTTGTATTTTCCCTTATCAGTGTTCGTAAACACTGGTAGGACGATATAACACAAGGGAAACAATAAGGGAAAGCTCACCTGCGACAAATCCAGTGTTTTCAAGGAATTGCGGAGAATTTAATAACAAAATATAACAGTTATTAAATCTCTTAAAACAGGTGAAATCTCAATCGGAAGTTGGAGGGTACACGCATGAAAATTGTAATTATTAATGGAAGTGCCAGAAAAGGAAATACGCTGGCAGCAATCAATGCATTTATAAAAGGAGCGTCAGAAAAGAATAAAATTGAAATCATTGAACCCGACAAACTCAACATTGCACCATGCAAGGGATGTGGTGTCTGTCAATGCTCTAAGGGATGCGTCGATAAGGATGATACAAATTCTACAATTAATAAAATTGCTGCCGCAGATATGATTCTTTTTGCTACACCAGTTTATTGGTGGGGAATGTCAGCACAATTGAAACTTATCATTGATAAGTGCTACTGCCGTGGATTGCAGTTAAAAAACAAAAAAGTTGGCACAATTGTTGTAGGTGGTTCTCCCGTAGGCAGTATCCAGTATGAGCTGATTGATAAGCAGTTTGACTGTATGGCAAAATATCTTTCATGGGATATGCTTTTCAAAAAATCATATTACGCAACAGCCAGAGATGAACTTGAAAAAAATAAGGATTCCATGAACGAACTTGAGGGGATCGGAAAAAATTTATAAAGCACACACCAAATTCCAGTTTGGAGAATTGAAAAAAACGGAATTTACCTATTAGGACATATAAACTCTTGACAATAAAGCTCCTATATAGTATGTTTTTAATAAACTACTATATAGGAGCTTTTGTATGGAAATGAATGGAGGATTTCTTGTCACCAAAATAAAACAGCTTGGAGACCGGATTTTCGAGAAGATTCTCAGTGAAAAGAATATTGATGCGTTTAATGGAGCCCAGGGACGTATTCTTTATGTGCTGTGGCAGGAGGATGGTATCTCAATCAGGTCACTCTCGACTAAATGCGGATTAGCGATAACATCTCTTACTACGATGCTGGAAAGAATGGAAAATCAAGGGCTGATAAGCCGTGTTCAGTCTGAAACGGACAAAAGGAAAACACTCCTGTTTCTGACTGAGAAAGCACATGCCTTAAAGGGCGAGTACGATTCTGTATCTGATGAGATGGGCAATATTTACTACAAAGGTTTTTCAGAGGAAGAAATTACCCGGTTTGAGGAATGCCTCGACCGCATCAGAAAGAATCTTGAGGAGTGGCAGAAGTCATGAGTATTTGTATCAAAGATCAGATTCAGAACATGAATATCGTCATCGGCTGCACAGTGGGGTGTACATATTGCTATGCCCGCAACAACGTGAAACGCTGGCATATGATTGATGACTTCGCTGACCCTGAATTCTTTCCGGGTAAGCTCAAGATGATGGAAAAGAAACGTCCGCAGAACTTTCTTCTTACCGGGATGAGCGATCTCTCCGGATGGAAGCCGGAATGGAGAGACGAGGTGTTTGCAAAGATCCGTGAAAATCCACAGCATCAGTTCCTGTTCCTTACCAAGCGACCTGATTTGCTGGATTTTGATACCGATCTGGAAAACGCATGGTTTGGCGCTACGGTGACGAGGAAAGCAGAACTGTGGCGTATCGACGCCCTTCGGAAAAACGTCAGAGCAAAACATTACCATGTTACCTTTGAGCCGTTATTCGACGATCCAGGCACAGTTGACCTTTCCGGAATCAATTGGATCGTTGTCGGCACCATGACCGGAGCTCAGAGCAGGAAGATTCATACGGAGCCGGAATGGGCATGGTCTCTGGCGGACCAGGCACATAAGTTCGGTATTCCGGTGTTTATGAAGGAAGACCTTGTCCCTATCATAGGGGATGAAAATATGATTCAGGAAATGCCGGAAGAATTTAATAAAGTGTAAGAGGTACAGAAATCATGGAAGAAGTAATAAATGGAATCCTCATTCGTGAGGTGGAAACAAAGAACATCATGACTAAGTCTAGTCTGCCGGTAGGCGGTTACTCGGTCAATCCCTATGTGGGCTGTACACATGCCTGCAAGTATTGCTATGCTTCTTTTATGAAGCGCTTTACCGGGCACAAGGAGGAATGGGGCACTTTCCTTGATGTGAAGCATTGGCCGGAAATTAAAAATCCGAAGAAATATGCCGGACAACGGGTGGTCATCGGTTCTGTGACAGATGGATACAATCCACAGGAGGAGCAATTCGGGAATACCAGAAAACTTCTGGAGCAGCTGATCGGCAGTGACGCAGATATTCTGATCTGCACAAAGTCTGATCTTGTGGTACGGGATATTGATCTGCTGATAAAGCTTGGACGAGTGACCGTTTCATGGTCGATCAACACACTGGATGAAAATTTCAAGAACGATATGGACTCTGCTTCAAGCATTGAGCGTCGTATCGCTGCTATGAAGCAGGTATATGAAGCAGGGATCCGTACAGTCTGTTTCGTATCCCCGGTATTTCCCGGTATCACGGACTTTGAAGCGATCTTTGAGCGGGTAAAGGATCAGTGCGATCTGTTCTGGCTAGAAAACCTCAATCTTCGGGGTGGCTTCAAAAAGACGATTATGGATTACATAGCAGAGAAACATTCTGACCTTGTGCCGCTTTATGACGAAATCTATAACAAGCACAACCGCAGCTATTTCAAAACTCTGGAAGAAAAAGCCGAAGAAATGGCAAAGCAATATGACTGTTCCTTTGTTGATAATGAAATGCCCTACGGCAGGGTGCCACAGGGACATCCAATCATCGTAGATTATTTCTATCATGAGGAAGTCCGTGGAACAGAGAATACCGGAAAAAGAAATCGCTAAATTCCAGTTTGTTGAATTAAAAATGAAATAAAGTTCCAGTAATCATAGAGTGTATGGATTCAATTCCATATGCTCTTTTTCTTTACTTAATTTCATGAAAAATGTAAAAATCTAATGTTACGAGTTTCTTGCGAATTGCATTAAAAAAACTCGCAAGAAAACTCGTAAGAAAAAAAGTAAAAAAATTTGCTTTTGACCACTGTAAAACATGCTCTGAGCGTTTCGTTATATGAAGGAATAATTTTTCTTTCATATTTCAAGGAAAAGAGGATAAAGAAATGTCAGAGAAAACAGAAATGGGAAACCTATGAAACGAAAGCCGAAGCAAAGAGAAGAAAAAAAGAAATTGAATATAAAAAAGAGATGGGATCATTTGTCGTCCGTAAATGCAAAACACTGGACGAGCTTATTACAGAATATGTTGCACTTTATGGCAAAGAAAACTGGGCGCTTTCTACATATGAAGGAAATGTCTCTCTTATCAATAACTATATTCTTCCGATCATTGGTGATACGAAACTCTCAGAGATCAATACCAGATTCATCGAAAGATATTATCAGAGTCTTTTGAAGAGACGTGCAGTTATCAATCCATTGAATAAAACCAGTCGAAATGAATTTGTATCTTCCAGTACGGTCAGGGATATTAATAAGTTGCTTAGAAACTGTTTTGAACAGGCAGTGAAATGGGAGTTAATGGAGAAGAATCCTTGCACCCATGCGACTGTACCAAAACATAAATCACAAAAAAGAGACATCTGGACAGCGGATACATTAATGTATGCGCTCAGTGTCTGTGAAGATGAGCGATTAAAGCTTGCAATAAATCTATCCTTTTCATGTTCCTTACGACTTGGTGAGCTGCTTGGTCTTACCTGGGATTGTGTAGATATTTCTCCTGAGGCAATTGAAGAAAACCGTGCATATGTCTTCATCAACAAAGAATCACAGCGTATAAGAAAAGAATCGTTGAATGCATTGGATGGAAAAGATGTGTTGTTGGTATTCCCGACAAATCATAAGAAGAATTCTACGGTCCGTATTCTGAAAACACCAAAGACAGAAAGCAGTGTGCGTAAGATATTCTTACCAAAGAGTGTCGCTAATATGTTGGTAGACTGGAAAGCGGAACAGGATGAAATGAAAGAAATCCTTGGTGATGAATATATGGACTATAACCTGGTTATGGCAAGTACCTTTGGGCTTCCTCTAGGAGATGGAGCAATACGTGGTCCTTTAAAAAAACTGATCGAGGACTATAATCTCCCACCGGTTGTATTTCACAGTTTTCGTCATAGCAGCGTTACTTATAAGCTGAAATTGAATGGTGGAGACATCAAGGCGGTACAGGGTGATTCCGGCCATGCTCAGGTCAATATGGTTACGGATGTGTACTCTCATATTCTGGATGATGACCGAAGGAAAAATGCAGAGCTTTTTGAAGAAGCGTTTTATGAGAAAAAGAATCTGGATCCACAGATGCATGTACAGCAGGAAAATAATAATACTACTGTTGCTGATGAAGTCGATCCGGAACTTCTGGTAAAAGTGTTGGCTAATCCAGAGATGCGGGCGTTGCTCAATTCACTGGCGAAGACGATGAAGTAATGAAAAATAGTGAAAAAATAGTGTAATTTTAGTGGAAAAACGATTCATAAAACGATATAATATATGGATGAAATGGAGGTGGATCATGTGATTAAGGTTACGCTAACAAATGAAATTTTAAAAAGAATATCGGAAATAGACGAAAAGCGTTTTTCTCTTAGTACGATAGAAATGCCACCTGTTATAAAAAACAGACTTAGAAAAAACTCTAAGAAAAAAAGTTCCTATGCTTCTAATAAGATTGAAGGAAATCCATTAACTGAAAAACAGGCAAATGAGGCTATTGATAGTGATCCTCACAAACATTTTTTAAAGCCAGAACAGGAAGTTCGTAATTACTTTTTAGCTTTAAATTTTTTAGAAGAAAAACTGAAAAAGAAAGAAGTTTTTTCAAAAGAAATGATTTTAGAAGTGCAGGCAATGGTTGAAAAAGGTGCGTCAAAAGAAAAGATAGGCTTAAGAGGCCCTATGCCACCTGGAATGTTATTTGCAGTATATGATTCCGAAACAGGCGCAGCGGAATATATTCCACCAGAGTATATTGATATTCCAGACTTGTTGGATGAACTTGTTGAATATGTAAATACTACAGATGATCATCCGCTGATTATTGCTGCTGTAGTTCATTATCAATTGGTTACCATTCATCCTTTTGAAGATGGAAATGGAAGAACCGCCAGATTAATGTCAGGCTATATTCTTGATTATTATGGATATGGTTTTAATGGAATAGGTTCTCTGGAAGAATATTTTGCCTATGATCCAGATGAGTATTATGCATCACTGCAAATGGGGTTACCGGCGTTATATTATTCAGGAAGAGAAAACCCTCCTCATCCGGAAATATGGATCAATTATTTTTTGCGGATGATGGAATTGTATTCTAAAAAGGTATATGAATTATCAAAAACATCCGAAAACGACGAGTTAGATGGAAGTCTATCTTATTTAAATGCAAAAGAAAAAGAATTCTTAGCATTTCTGTTAAAAAAGCGATTATATGAGTTTACACCAATTGAAGTAAGCAAAATGCTTGGTGTAACCAACAAAACGATTATTAATCGATGTGCAAAGCTGGTAAATAATGGTTTGTTAATTCCAATCATTGTAAAGACACGAGTCCGATCTTATCGGTTAAGTGATTTTTCAAAGACAAATGAGAAAAAGATTTTGAAAAAAATATCGTAATAAAATATAAAATTTGCCAGTCAAAAACGCATGGACAAACCGTCTCGTATGCGTTATATTATTTATAGACAAGAAAATATCTCGTGCTTTCGATAGGAAGTTTAATTGAATACTGTTTACCATGATCGAACGTACGAAGCATGGTGGTCATATAACAGATGTCGATGGTAATATCAAGGCATTCCCCAATTATTAGCTGGAGCAAACAATCAGCTAACTTTCAGAGCTTTACAGAGCTTGACAGAGGGGGTATTCAGAATAACTCAAATTGAATAGGAAACAGTTTCTAATAGTATCTCATATGGGTTTACCTTACCTCAGATTGACAGAGAGTGACAATAGGTTGGAGCTCTCCTAAGCGAGGGGTCGGAGGTTCAAATCCTCTTGGCGACGGGCTTCAAAGCGTTCGAAAATGTTAGCTGGATTAGCTGACAACGAACGCTTTTGTTATTTTCTAATCACGTTCGTGACACAAAATTCCATTCAAAATGATCCATTTCCAGCTAACATTTGGGTTGCATTCCTGTTTTCGCTGAGTGTTATTCTGTATCTGATCCTGTTTGCAGGAGTTTTCGTAGATACTGTACTGGATATGACAAGAGAACGTATTATTGATTTTATTATATCGTGAGGAGGATATGAAAATGAGCGAAAACAATGATTATATTCAGTTACCACCACTAAAAAAAGACACACCAGCCGATGTGGTAGCATTTATGTGGGAGTACATGAAAGTACCGGAGGATTCAAGAGAAAAAGTTAAGAATCTGCTTAAAGATGCAAATGAAAATGGAGTAAAAATAAGTCATCAGGCACCACACTGTATGATGTTGTTCCGAAAGAAGAAATTGCTGAATTTGAAGAGCTTATGCGCAAAACCATAGCTGAAATTGTATCAGAAGCCAGTAGCGTTGCCTGTTGGGTGTATGTGCAGAAATATGTGAAGCACAAAATCCTAAATGAAATGCTGCAAGAATTGCCAGATGTAGGTCAATTCATCCTAGCTATGGATACCTGATTTGAAAAACTGATGGAGAAATAATCTAGGAAAATAGTTTAAAGTTTACATGTTATGATCATGTATGAAGTTGGAACGAAATAAAAGAATTGTGCTATACTATTGTTTAAGAAAAAAACTCATTGACATATTTCAATCTATTTAGGAGGATAAACGATCATGTGTACAGCAGCAACTTATAAAACAAAAGATTTTTACTTGGGACGAACCCTCGATTATGAATGCTCTTATGGTGATCAGATAGTAATTACACCACGTAATTATGCGTTTAATTTTCGCCATGTTGGCGATATGAAAAATCATTATGCAATTATTGGAATGGCTCATGTTGCAGAGGATTATCCTTTATGAAAACCATCAGATCAGTGCAGTAGATATGCATGTAGAAAATCTGGATAGTGATAAAATAATTTGTTATCCAGTAATTCAAGGAGAACGAATCAACTATCAAAATAAATAATGTTTTGAAATCAGGGATGAGGTAGAAAGGAAAGTTCCATGACAAAAGATAAAGTAAAAAAACTCAGGATGGACAGTCCGGAATCACTACAGTTTTTAAATAATGCTACAAAATTTTATAATTTAATGATGATGTATCGTTGTGCTATTCGGGAGATACAAACTAAACTTGAGGTTTTGGATGATGAATTTTCAGTTGAGAACAATCGAAATCCTATTTCTTTTATAAAAACAAGAATTAAGAAGCCCAATAGTATTTACGATAAACTGCAGAAGATGGGATATGAATTTACAACAGAAAATATACAGACATATCTCAATGATGTAGCAGGCGTTCGAATAGTTTGTGCGTTTATTGACGATATTTATATGATATCAGATTTGATTACCCAACAGGATGATATTAAAGTTATTGAAATAAAAGATTATATAAAAAATCCAAAATCGAATGGTTATCGAAGCTATCATATGATTGTTGAAATACCAGTATTTTTTGCTAAGGGTAAAACACCTATGCGTGTAGAATTACAGATTCGAACCAATGGTATGGATTTTTGGGCAACATTGGAACATCAACTTCGCTATAAAAAAGGAATTGAAGAAATGCCTGGCTATGATGAGATAAGTGAAGAATTACTTCATTCTGCAAGAGCTATCATTGAAGCAGATAATGAAATGCAGAGAATAAAAGACAAAATTGGTATGTTCCATGAAATTTAGGGAGAAAACTAAGCAAGTAGGAAGGTGGAATATATATGAAACAAGATACTTTAGAGGGCAAAGCAAAAACAAAAAATGGGGTAAAGCGGCTATGTTTTTCCATAATCTGCATTCTTCTGGAAGTGATTTTTATTATTACTATCGTAACACGCTTGAATGAATATGCAGAAATCATAAATTTATTTACAAGGATTTTGAGTGGGATCTTGGTTTTGGGATTGTACGCATCAAATAAGACATCCTCTATGAAAATGCCTTGGGTCATCTTAATTCTAATTTTCCCAATTATGGGTGTAGGCCTGTATTTGTTGATTGGTTTGAATGGTGGCACACATAAAATGCGTGAGCGATATGCAGAAATTGATAGCAAATTGTTACCAATGCTTCCGGACAGTCAGGAGTGTTTGAGCAGAATAAAAGAAGCAATTCCGAAAGCAGGAAATATAGCAAGTTACATACAAAGAAATTCGCAGTATCCAATCTATCAGAATACGGATATTGTGTATTTTGATGAAGCAGTGAAAGGATTAGAGGCACAGCTTAAGGATTTGGAGAAAGCACAGAAGTTTATCTTTATGGAATATCATGCGATAGAAGACGCTGAAGCATGGCATAAGATTCAAGATGTTCTGGAAGAGCGAGTAAAAGCAGGTGTGAAAGTTAGAGTATTCTACGATGATATGGGTTCTATAGGCTTTATTAACACAGATTTTGTGAAAAAGATGGAGGCAATAGGAATTCATTGCCGTGTATTCAATCCATTTGTGCCAGGTTTAAATCTGTTTTTGAACAATCGTGATCATAGAAAAATAACAGTTATTGATGGAAAAGTCGGATTTACAGGTGGATATAATCTAGCAAACGAATATTTTAATTACACACACCCGTATGGACAGTGGAAAGATACAGGTATTCGTTTAGAAGGAGATGCTGTTCAGTCGCTTACGGTGACATTTTTGGAAATGTGGAATGCAGTAAGTGATAAGGATGCTAATGATTCTGATTTTAGTAAATACCTTTTCCACTATGATTATGCGGCACAGCAAACTGGGTTTGTTCAACCTTATGCAGACAGCCCTATGGATAATGAACAAGTAGGAGAAGAAGTTTATATCAGTATGATAAATAAAGCTGAAAAATATTGTTGGTTTATGACTCCATATCTAATCATAACAGATGAAATGACGCATGCGTTATGTCTGGCTGCTAAGCGAGGGGTAGACGTAAGAATTATCACACCTGGTATTCCTGATAAAAAATTCATTTATAATATAACTCGTTCTTTTTATCATGGATTAGTTAAACATGGTGTTCGTGTTTATGAGTGGACTCCTGGTTTCTGTCATGCAAAAATGAGTGTGGCAGATGACTGTATGGCAACTTGTGGAACAATTAATCTGGATTATCGAAGTTTATATCACCATTTTGAAAACGGCTGTTTTATGGCAGATTGTCAGGCAGTTGTGGAAATAAAAAATGATCTGATAAGAACGATGGGAGAATGTCGTGATGTGACAGACCAATATCAAACCGGACAAGGTGCATATTTGCGACTGGGACAATTATTTATGAGATTATTTGCTGGATTGCTATAAGAATCTGATGAAACGACCTTTCAAAAAACAGTTGATTTAGAAGTTAACTGTTTTTGAAAGGCCGTTTTTGCTATATCTAACAGTCTGTTGTACAAAGAAGATTTTGCATGGATGAAAAAAATAAACCTTGTTGAGGTTAAATTGAGATTGACTTTGTATTGTATAAGTATGAAATAAAAAGGAATCAAGTGATGTACAATGAAAAAGCATAAAATATGTAAAATCCTTCTTGTTATACTGGCAATTTTTTTATGTGTGGCTTTTTATGAATTGCTCGGAATCTGCGTTGCATATAAAAAGCAGCCGGAAGTGTCCAATACAACCAAAAAAGAAACAAAAAATGGGTCACGGAACGAATGCAGTGAAAATACAGAACGGGCAGTAATCATAGAAAAGAATCCAGAAGCGCTTTTACAAAGAGTGCGTTTGATCAAGAATGCAAAAAAGGAAATTATTCTTTCTACTTTTGCATTTCAATCCGATGAAAGTGGAAAATTGATTTTAGGAGCACTGCATGATGCGGCAGACAGAGGTGTACATATTCGTCTGTTAGTAGATGGAATGGAGAGCTGGATTGATATGGAAGGAAATCCGTATTTCTATGGATTATCTTCCCATGAGAATGTTGAAATTAAACTGTATAATAAGGCCAATCCGTTGAAACCGTGGAAAATGATGGGTAGAATGCATGATAAATATTTGATTACGGATGGAAAGAGATATATTCTTGGGGGAAGAAATACATACAATTATTTCCTGGGTGATTTTCCGGGGCATAAGAACTATGACAGAGACGTGTTAGTGGTTTGCGATGAACCTGAGAAAGAAAATTCAGTTAACCAGTTGTCAGAGTATTTTGAAACCATATGGAAGCAGGAAGACAGTGGTTATTTTCATAACAATAAAAAACTGGCAAATAGAAAATCTGTAAAGAACGCAGTTTTAGAGCTGCAGAACAGCTATCAGAAATATTTTGAAGAGAATAAGGAAAGAATCTGCGAGACCGATTATACGGACGAAACTTTTGAGACAGAAAAGATTACATTAGTGTCAAATCCTATTCACACAGGTTCCAAAGAACCAGTAGTGTGGTATCAGTTGGGAGAATTGATGAAAAATGCAAAAAATCGTGTGAAGATCCACACGCCATATATTATCTGTAATGATATGATGTATAATACATGGGAGGAGATTGCAGAGACCGTTTCAGATTTTTCTATCATGACAAATTCAGTTGCGAATAATGGGAATCCATTTGGGTCTGCCGATTATGCGAAAAACAGAAATAGAATCTTAAGTACAGGAATTAATATCTGGGAATATGAAGGTGGTTATTCATACCACGGAAAAAGTATTCTGATTGACGATGATCTGTCTGTAATCGGTTCCTTTAATATGGACATGAGAAGTGCTTATCTGGATACGGAACTGATGCTTGTAATACGCAGTAAAGATATTAATAAACAGTTAGAAGAAGGCATGATGGAATATGAAAAAGTGTCCCGCCAGATATTAGAAGGCGGAACTTATAATGATCCGTATCATGTAGAGCCAATTGAATTAACAAAGAAACGTCAGAGAAATATATTTTTGGTACAACATCTGCTTGGATGGGCAAGGTACCTGTTTTGATGAAGGAGGAAGAAAAACGTGTTTCAAATATTAATTGTAGAAGACGATAAAGAATTAAGTCAGCTATTCCAAAAAGTGCTTGAGAAGAATGGATATCAGGTCAAAAGTGCATCAGATGGGGCACAGGCATTAGAGGTATTGGATAGGGAATATATTGATCTGATCATTTCTGATATTATGATGCCGGTTATGGATGGTTATGAACTGGTATCGGAACTTCGTTCAGCAGGATATCAGATACCAGTACTTATGATCACTGCAAAAGGTTCCTTTGATGATATGCGCCAGGGATTTCTTTCGGGAAGTGACGATTATATGGTAAAACCGGTAAATGTGAATGAAATGGTTTTGAGAGTCGGGGCATTGCTTCGTCGTGCGCAAATATTGAATGAACACAAAATTGTGATCGGTTCAACAGAGTTTGATTACGATGCAATGACGGTTGCAACGGATAAGGAAAGTCTTGTTTTACCTAAAAAAGAATTTCTACTTTTGTACAAGCTTGCAGCTTCGCCAGGCCGAACATTTACAAAACAACAGTTAATGGATGAAGTATGGGGATATGAGACAGAGGCAGACCCACATACAGTAGAGGTACATATAGGAAGAATCAGAGAGCGTTTGAAAGACAATCCGGATTTCGAAATTGTAACCATGCGTGGAATTGGATACAAGGTGGTGAAAAAATAATGGAACAAAAGAAAAAAAAAGAATTGCGGATCCGATCCTGTCTGACTGGTGCAATCTGGCTGGCACTTGTATTTTCAACAGTCATATCTGCTTTATTATTTGCTTTTTTGAATCATTTTTTTAATCTGCCGGGCAGCATATCTGTGCTTGGCTGGCTTTTAATTTTCAATACATTGATTGCAGGGCTGATCACTTCCTTTATCAATGCAAAGTTACTGGAACCAATTACCAGACTTAGTAAAGCAATGAAGGAAGTTTCTCAGGGAGATTTTGAACAGCATTTGGAAACGAACAGCCGTATAGCAGAAGTTGGAGAATCTTATCAAAGTTTTAACGTTATGACAAAAGAACTTCGTGCAACAGAGGTGCTGCAGATGGATTTTGTATCTAATGTTTCTCATGAGTTTAAGACCCCGATTAATGCCATTGAAGGATATACAATGCTACTTCAGGGAGAAGAACTGTCTCCGGATCAAGAGGAATATGTAGAAAAAATCTTATTTAACACCCAAAGACTTTCCGGATTGGTTGGTAATATTTTGCTGTTATCCAAGTTAGAGAATCAGAATATACCAATGAAAAAAACAGAATATCGTCTGGATGAACAGATCCGCCAGGCATTTCTTTCATTGGAAACAAAATGGACAGAAAAAGAAATTGGTTTTCAGGTAGAATTGGAGGAAGTTAAATATACTGGGAATGAAGGACTTTTTATGCATATCTGGATAAATCTTTTGGATAATGCGATTAAGTTCAGCCCTTCAAAGGGGACAATTACGATGTTTCTGAAACAAGAACAGGATTCTGTTAAGTTCATTTTGGAAGATGAAGGACCAGGAATAGAGGATGATGTAAAATCCAGAATATTTGACAAGTTCTATCAGGTAGATGGATCTCATAAAGCAGAAGGAAATGGCCTAGGTCTTGCACTTGTAAAACGGATTGTAGATAGTGCCGGAGGAACAATTAAAGCAGAAAACCGTGAATATGGTGGATGCAGATTTGTTATAGAGCTGCCAAAGCAGAAAGATGAGATTATATAGTTTTAAGATAAATTAGAAGATGGGAGAATTTATATGACATTTTATCAGGAGTTGCAGTTAAATCAGGCAGGTTCTAAAAACCTGTTGAAAAAGAGTGAAACATTAAAAGAAAAATTATATCATATGTGGGTATATCTGGTGAAGATAGCTGTTACAATGGCATTTTGTTTTTTCTTTGTTAGTATTTTCAGCATCCTATTTGGAAATGAGAACAGCATTGTAGGTGTAGTAGTCTTATTATGTCTCATGGTGTTTAGAAATGCGGATCTGGGGATCCACACCGGACAATCTACGATGCTTTTGGCTTTGTTCTTTGTAATTATGACTGTATGTCCGCATTTAGCAAATCAGTTTTCACCGGTATTGGGAATGCTGTTAAATATTGCGGCACTGGCTGTGTTGATTCTGTTCGGATGCCATAATCCATTCATGTTTAATCAATCTACATTGGCTCTTGGGTATCTGCTGCTATATGGTTATGATGTTACGGGAAAAAGCTATCAGATGCGATTAGTCGGAATGGCTTTAGGTGCAGCACTTACCTGCTTTGTATTTTATCGAAATCATAAAAACAGAACTTATAAAAGAAATCTGAAAGATCTGATACAAGAATTTGATATCACTTCTTCCAGAACAAAATGGCAGATATGTCAGATTTTATGCGTACCGATTGTCCTTTGCATTGCAGAACTTTGTAATATGCCACGTGCAATGTGGGCTGGTATTGCGGCCATGTCCGCGATTTTGCCGTTTATGGAAGATATGCACTACAGAGTCCGTAAAAGGATTGTCGGAAATATTGCAGGTGTTATATGTTTTACAGTATTATATTTTCTGCTTCCTTCGTCAATCTATGCATATATAGGAATTCTTGGTGGAATCGGTGTAGGATTTTCAGCACAATATGGCTGGCAGGCATTATTTAACACATTTGGTGCTTTAGCCATTGCTGCAGAGACTTATGGACTACAAGGAGCGGTTAGCCTTAGAGTGATTCAAAATGTTTTTGGTGTTGTATTTGCTTTAGCATTTTGTGTTATATTTTATTGGTTTATGTCTAAAAAAAAGGAAAGTGAGGTGACCGTACATGCAGAGTGAAGTGAATCAGGAAGAAAATTTGAATAGAATTATTACGGTTCCTAATCTTCTTTCTTTTTTTCGGCTTTGTCTGATTCCGGTAATTATATGGAGTTATTGTGTAAAGAAAAATCCTCTGTTAGCTGGTGAAATCTTATTGCTGTCTGGTCTTACGGATCTTGCTGATGGATATATCGCAAGAAGATTCCATAGGATTAGTAATTTAGGAAAAATACTTGATCCGGTGGCTGATAAGCTGACACAGGCAGCGATGTTAATCTGTCTGTTTACTCGTTTTCCGCATGTGCTTCTTTTAATCGTAATAATGGCAGGTAAGGAGCTGTATATGGCAGTTAGTGGATGTCTTGTGATACGAAAGACAGGAAAAGTACATGGTGCAGACTGGCATGGAAAGATAGTAACCTTTTTATTATATGGAACTGCAGCGGTGCATATTATATGGTTCCACATTACACCGATGGTATCAGATTTGTTGATTGGTTTGTGCGCTATAATGATGGTCATATCGGTCGCTCTGTATATTATCCAGAATACCAGGACTCTTAAGAGAGAGAATGTATAAGCAATTTTATATTGCAATGACTAGAAAAATATTTAGGAGAAGATAGATATAAACAGTAAGGATCAATGGAGTACTGACACCGGTACTGCTTCGCATGGATGATAATGAAGAATATGAAATGGTGTTCGGTCACAGAAGAATGCATGCAGCACAGCTGGCAGGACTTACGACAATTCCGGCAATCGTAAGAGAATTACCGAATGATGATGCCATTGTGGCAATGATGGACGCTAACATTCAGCGAGAGGAACTGTTGCCGAGTGAGAAAGCTTTTGCTTATAAGATGAAACTTGAGGCAATGAAAAGGCAGGGAATCAGAGCAGATTTAACTTTGTCTCAAAATGAGACGAAGTTGAGATCGGATGAAGTCTTGAGCAAGCAAGTTGGGGAAAGTAGAGCTCAGGTACAAAGATTTGTACGATTAACAGAGCCTATTCCGGAACTTCTTGATTTGGTAGATAACAAGAAGCTTCAATTCACGGTTGCCGTTGATATCTCTTACATCGATAAGGAAATACAGGAATGGATCTACGAATATATCAGTGATACTGGTCTAATAAATCCAGTTCGACATCTGTAAGACGTAATCCTATAAAATGTCTGTGATTCAGTTCTTTATCTTTTTTTTTGTTCTCATACTCCTCCTTCCGTTGAGACTATTCCTCCTACCGGGAGTCCACGTATTTTAATATCGGCTGCCCCTTCCGATATTAGAAATAGTGCTGTGAACACCTTTAGGTGGAACCAACAGACAAGTGAAACGTCTGTTATTGAGAGGGTATGGGGAGATCCCCATCAAGATAAATCCCATAGGAGAACAGGATGCCAAATGGCAATACTGTTAAACATGGGTGGATCTTGCTCTGTATGTGTACCCCTCTATATAACGAAACGCTCAGAGGCTGTTTTACAGTGGGGGAAAAGAAAAAATATCAAAAAAATGATGATTAATGGTGAGCTTGTGATAGAATGAAAAAAAGAGAAAAGCATAAAGGATGTAGTTGTGGAGAAAATTTGTTATGATTAGAAAGTTGCTAAACGGAGATATCGATAGAGTTGCTGACATATGGTTAAAGACAAATCTGAAAGCACATTATTTTATTTCCAATCAATACTGGAAGAGTAATTATGAATTAGTAAAAGAAATGATGTCACAATACGAAGTTTATGTGTTTGAAGCAGATAAAATGATACAAGGATTTGTAGGATTAAATGATGAATATATCGAAGGTATTTTTGTCTCTGATGAGATGCAGTCATGTGGCATAGGTAAGCTTTTATTGGATTATATTAAGGATAAAAAAGTCAGATTACAATTAAATGTATACCAGAAGAATATCAGAGCAATTTCTTTTTACCAAAGAGAAGGGTTCATTATTCAATGTGAAGGTTTGGATGAAGCTACTGGTGAAAAAGAGTACACCATGCTATGGAAACGAAAATAGAAATCGAAATTTGAAGGTGCGATTGATGAAAATTATTGAAGTTAAAGAGAATAAAAAACAATATCTTGATTTGCTCCTATTAGCAGATGAGCAGGAAGATATGGTTGACCGTTATCTTGATAGCGGCAAGATGTATGTACTTGATGATAATGGGGTCAAGTGCGAGTGTGTCATAACGGATGAAAAAAATGATATACTCGAAATCAAGAACATTGCTACAGTTCCAGAATATCAAGGGAAAGGTTATGCAAGAGCCTTAATTGAGTTTATTGTTAATAATTACAGAGAACAATACGCCATTCTGCAAGTCGGAACAGGCGATAGCCCACTGACAATACCATTTTATGAAAAGTGTGGTTTTGTCCGTTCACATATTATATCAAATTTCTTTATAGATAATTACGATCACCCAATCTACGAGAGCGGAGTACAGTTAGTAGATATGGTGTATTTGCAAAGACCTTTATAATTAACTTCCAGTTGTTGAACTGAATCCGAAAAGCATTAGGGCGCAGAGGAGATAGAATCCTTTGTGTAAAAGACTAACGAACATATTTAATGAAACATCGGAACCATCTTCTTTTTGTTGTCTACCTATAATAACGATTGGAGTAGTCGATTATAGACACTGCAATCAAAAAAATCTGAAAATATATTTATCAACATTACATAAAAGTGTGTAGATGCACATAAAATGGGAATACATATTGAAATTCAGGTCGTTCTGTGATAGAATCTCATTACTAAAAAGTGTGCAGATGCACGGAAATGGGGAGTGTAACGATGGAGATTAAGAGAGACGCTTACCTACAGCAGCTGATTGAGCGAAAAGATAATGGAATGATAAAGGTGATTACCGGCATTCGTAGATGTGGCAAATCCTTTTTGCTGTTTACCATCTTTAAGAGATACTTACTGGAGAACGGCGTTGATGTTGATCATATTATTGAAATTGCATTGGATGGTATTGAGAACGAGGAATTAAGAGATCCCAAGGCATGCTTCAAGTACATCAAGGATGCCATGAAAGACGACGGGAAGTATTATCTCCTTTTGGATGAAGTGCAGTTCATGCCACGATTTGAGGAAGTGCTGAACAGCCTGCTCCGCATGAGCAATATTGATGTGTATGTCACCGGAAGTAATTCCAAATTCCTGTCCAGCGACATTGTGACCGAGTTCCGTGGCAGAGGTGATGAGATTAGAATCTACCCTCTCTCCTTTGCAGAGTTTTATTCTGTCTATGACGGTGATTATGATGATGCCTGGGATGACTACATGATCTACGGAGGATTGCCGCAGATCGTAAGTTTCCAGAGCGAACGACAGAAAGCGGACTATCTGAAGAACATCTTTGCAAATGTCTATCTGAAGGATGTTATTGAAAGAAATAAGATTCAGAACGTGGATGAGATTGGGCTTCTGGTTGATGTGCTTGCATCTGCAATCGGTGCACCGACCAATCCTTCAAAGATTGCCAATACCTTTGCCAGTGAGCGGCAGATGACTTATGCTAATAAAACCATCTCCAAGCATATCGACCATTTGACAGATGCCTTTTTGATTTCCAAGGCAAGCCGATACGATATTAAGGGCAGAAAGTATATCGGTGCAAATCTGAAATACTACTTTACTGATCTGGGACTGAGAAATGCACGTCTGAATTTCAGACAGCAGGAGCCTACTCATATCATGGAGAACATTGTTTATAACGAGCTGCTGATCCGTGGCTACAATGTTGATGTGGGTGTCGTGGATATCTTCGATAAGGATAAAGAGGGCAAACGTGTTCGCAAGCAGTTGGAGGTTGACTTTGTGGTGAATCAAGGAAACCAGAGATACTATATCCAGGTTGCATATGACATGACTTCGGAAGAAAAACAGACGCAGGAGTTCAATTCTCTGCGTAATATCCCGGACTCTTTCAAGAAGATCGTCATTGTAAATGGCAGCAAAAAGCCTTGGAGAAATGATGAAGGTTTTGTCATCATGGGAATGAAGTATTTCTTGCTGAATGCGAATAGTCTGGAATTTTAAGTCGATTTGAGTTGTTGCTGTGGTGTTGTTCTATTTCAAAAAAGAGTGAAATGATATAAATAAGGCCACGGCTGATTTGATATGCTACCCTCATATAGGACAATGAAATATAAAAGTCCTATATGGGGGTATTTTCATGTTCAGAAAGAGTAAGATAGAACCAGTAGAAAAAGTAAAAATAGTCGAACGCTACCTTGCAGGAGAAATTGGCATACAGCAAGCAGGAAAAGAATTGGGAGTTGATCATCATAGTATTCGAAATTGGATTTCTATTTATCAGTATGATGGACCAACTGGATTATTCAATCAACCGAAAAACAAATCTTATTCAAAAGATTTAAAAATATCTGCTATAAATGATTATCTTAACGGAGAAGGATCTCTTCAGGATATTTGCACAAAATACGGAATTCGTTCACACAGACAGCTTTCCGATTGGATTAAGGTGTATAATTCTGGTGGAATATTAAAAACATCCACTGGAGGTGCTTACATGAAAAAGGCAAAGAACACTACACTTGATGAGAGATTAAAAATAGTAACAGATTGTCTTGCAAATGATAAGAATTATGGTGCAATGGCACTCAAATATGATTGTTCCTATCAACAAGTTCGCAATTGGGTAATACGATACGAAAAGATGGGTCAAGCGGGTCTGGAAGACAGACGTGGACGTCGTATAGCTTCTCTTCCAAGCAGAACACCTGAAGAAGAGCTACGTGACAAGATAGCTGAACTGGAAAGAAGAAATCTAGACTTACAAATGGAGAATGATCTGTTAAAAAAAGTCAGAGAACTGGAAAGGAGGGGTCGCTATCTTTAATCCATCGGTTAGCCGAATATGAAGCCATCCAAAAACTATCGTCTACTAAGCATTATCCCATAGATAGACTTTGTAAATATCTTAATGTTACACGTTCTGCGTATTACCGCTGGGGAAAATATCCGAAAAGTAATAATGAACTTCGAAACGAAAGACTATCCACTGAAATCCAAAGGATTCATCACCAGCATCCAGATATGGGATACCGAAGGATTCGTGATGAATTAGATGGACATAAAGGAATTCATGTGAATGATAAACGAGTACTTCGTATTTGTAGGAAATACGATATAAAATCAAATATTAAATGGAAACCTAAGAGTTGTACTAGAGGAGACAGAAATCCTGATCACATAGCAAAAAACTATTTACACCGTGAATTTCACGCCGAAAAACCGAATGAAAAGTGGCTTACAGATGTTTCTGAATTTAAATACTACAACGGAATAGAAGTTCATAAAGTTTATCTGAGTGCTATTTTAGATTTATATGATAGAAGGATTGTTTCCTTTAAAATCAGCGATCATAATGATAATCCATTAGTTATGGACACGTTTGATGAGGCTGTTCGTCAGGAGCCAGATGCACACCCATTAGTTCATTCTGATCGAGGCTTTCAATATACAAGCGCACAGTTTTATACTAGATTAAAAAAACATCATATGAAGCAGAGTATGTCTAGAGTTGCCCACTGTATTGACAATGGACCAATGGAAGGGTTTTGGGGAATTCTAAAACGAGAAATGTATTATAAACAGCGTTTTAATGACAGAAGCTCTTTGATTACTGCGATAGCTAATTACATAGATTACTACAACAACCAACGACTTCAAAGGAAACTGCATGTAATGACACCAATGAAATATCATGAGCAATATACAAAAGCAGCATAAAATATCGCCAGCCATAGCATGGCTGACGATACAAAAATTTATTATTTTTTATTGTCCTCTTGACGGGGAGCATACCAA
>NZ_QUKZ01000023.1:0-2258 GCF_003481355.1 Dorea sp. OM07-5
CGCTTTCCGGCGATAGAGAATGCCTGGCAAGGAAATCCTGCACAGAGCAGATCAAAATCCGGCATTCGTTCTGGTTCAATTGTTCGTGCATCACTACAATACCACTCCCCTTCTGTGTCAAACAGCAATCGGTAGTTCTTATCCGCATAAGTATCCACCTCGCAGTGTCCGACACAGGTAAATCCCCCTGCACGTCTTAAGCCTTCACGGAATCCCCCGATTCCGCTAAAGAGATCAAAAAATTGAATGGTTGCGGTTATCAACCTCCTTTGCTGATAAAAACAGGCGGCATGATTTTTCTCATACCGCCTGTTGGTTTCTCTGTATCTGTTTGTTACCATTCTGTTGGTTCTTCTGCTTGGGTTTCTTCGTCTGGTTTGCTTTCCTCGCCCAGTTCGTTTTCTTCTTCTGGTTCAGTTTCTTCTTCCGGTTCGCATTCTTCTTCCGGTTGGTTTCCTTCGCCCGGCTCGCTCTCTTCTTCCAAGTCATTTTCCTCTTCCGGTTGAGTCTCTTCTATTTCAGATTCTCCGGTTGCAGGTTCCGCTTCTTCGGTGCTGTCTTTGTTCTGCCATTCGGCTTCTGCCTTTTCCAGTGCCTCTTCGATGATCTGAATCAAGAAGTCTTTCTGTTTCATGCCTTTTTTTGCGATGACTGTTTTTAATCTCTGGAATAATTCCTCTGATACCTGTACTGCGATTGTTCTTGCTGTTCCCATGCTCATCTCTCCTTTTCCTGCAAGTCTTTCAAAATGTTCTTCGATGACCTGCTGTATAAATTTCTGTGTGCTGCTTTCTGTCAGTTCAATCTCTTCTCTTACTTTTTCGTGTAAGTCCTTCGGGATCTTTCCGCATATGTTCTTCATCTCTGTCATAGCGTTTCTCCTTTCCGTTTCGCTACACACAACATACTCCAAAGATGCATGGAAAGCTATTCACAATACCTACCAAAGATATCGATGCTGTTTTGCTCCTGCCCCTAGCAGATCCAACAATGTATGTATCGCACAATCATAGGCCTCACCCCCTTTACATATTTTCCATCTGAGACAGGAAATCCATCATCTGGTCCGGGATATCCCCAGCCGGTGGATCTGTTCCAATTTGTTCCGCACCGCCACAAATGTTTAATTCCCGAACACTTTCTTTAATCGTCTTTTGGATGACCTCTTCCATCCACTTCCGGTCCTCTTTTTCCAGAATCGCCTGAACAAGGTACTGGTTTTTCTGTCCTTCCGGAACACTCTGGAATTTCTCCCATGCTTTCTTATGTTCCGGATTTTTCAGGTTTGGACGGAACGAATATACCGGACGTGTCATTTCGCCCACATCTGCTCTACAATCCGTTCATACCCGGCAGCGTTCGCATGGACGTCCTCGATAAAAACAGGGCGGCAAATCGCGTCCTGTGCGGTCACGTGGCGTTTTAAAATCGCAGAACCTCCACCCATAAATACGCTCGGCACCGCCCTGAGATCAAACCCGGATTCCGTGACCGCAGACAGGATTCTTTCGATGTATTTCCGTCCGTTTTCCTGTATGACAACTCTTGCATCTTCTGCCATGCTGCAGGTTTCCCCACGAAGCACACGTTCGATCTGTGTTTCCGTTACAGACAGTCCGGTATTTCTCCGCACCTGTTCTGCCGTCTCATCAATACACCGGATCACACCCAGCTCCAGACTCCTGCAGGTTGCCGCATTCGGAACACTATTATCCAGTCTCATCAGATCAACCGTCCAGCCACCAACATCCACCAGAAGAACAGATGGTTCATTCTTCAGGTACTCTGGATGCAGAGCCAGGGCAGAGTACCCCTGTGGGAACAATTTCACATCTTTGATCTGTATCTCATACCATTCACTTTCATATAAAAAGCGCACTGGCTGTTCTTTCCTCAACAGATACTCCCGAAATCCCTGTTTCTCCCTTCCAAAGCTGGACAAAGGCAGTCCAACAGCCAGAATGACTTCCGTCTTTCGTTCCGCTTTCCGGTTCTTGATTTCTTCTGCAATCGCAGCCAACGTCAGCAGATAATAATTATCATTGGACGTTTTATTTTTTACCAGCGTCTGTCTCCCTGTACCGCAGACATAATACTTTCCCCGATACTGCAGAACATTCTGCATCGTATACGGCTCATAATCATACTTGATAATGCCACTGGGAAAAGACACATGTTTTGTCTTAATCGCATAATACCCATGATCAATTCCTACTATCATCACAATCACATCCTTCTTTCATTTTTTCGTCTGGTAT
>NZ_QUKZ01000023.1:2268-26950 GCF_003481355.1 Dorea sp. OM07-5
CTATCATCACAATCACATCCTTCTTTCATTTTTTCGTCTGGCATAAAGCCAAGAACTCTTTTTCTGCTGCAACGGATCGTTGCAAAAGTGCCTGTTTTGAACACTTTTCTAAGTTTCCACACCCCAAAACCTGCGGAAACTCTGGGGTTCTGATACCGCTGTTGCTTGAGGAACACTCCCTGTTCTTTCCCAGCCGGTTAAAAAATATCCCTCTCCCGGCGGCTGTCCAGCCTGTCCGGGAGAGGGATATATCGCAATGTTCCTTTTTGAACAATGGCCTGTCTTTTTATTTTTATGAGATGTTCTTCCTGCTTTTGTAACATGGCAGAATACTCATCTTCCGTCAAAAATTTCCGGATATAAGCTCCTTTTTTCCCCAGCGTGTTATCTGTTTTTAACATCTCTATTTCTACCATGTAATGGGTATCCGGATGATATCTGGTTTCACATAAAATGCTTTCGCCTTTGATATAATCCGATTTCACCGCCTCCCTTGCCGCCGCTAAAAGTTCATGGATACTTACCTCCACCTGCATCACCTCCTTCAAAAATAGCGAAAGAAAAGCAGACCCCTTAATCGAAGTCTGCCTCTGTTGGATATGGTAATCCTCTTTTTTTATATTTTGAATCAATCATTTTTCGGAGCTTCTCTCTTTTCTCTTTCGTTGGCGCATGCTTTTGAAATTCAACCAGCCATCTTTCTAATCTTCCATCATCATCGATCCACGTATCGTTTTCATATTCCCATTCATCTAACAACTTGATCAGCGCATCCAATGGTTCTTCCACATCATCGCCAAACTCTTTCCATAGATTTATTCCATAACTTTCCAAGCCAAAGAATTCTGTTAAAAATGAAAATCTCTCCATATCCCCCAATGTCATCTTTTTTCTGCCCATCAATAACTCCTGATCCCTGCTGCCACAGTAACTCAAGAAAATCTTTTTTTCTTTCTCACTTTCGGTCATAGATTGTCCCCTTTCAGAAATAATTCTTTATTACGAAACATTATAAATTTTTAACTCATTAGAATCAATATATATGTTTCCAAATAACGAAACTTTTATTTTTTAAGGAGAACGTATTATGCAGAAAATCAGACCAGATATGGATATCGGTAAAAATATTCAATCTCTTAGATACAAAAATAATCTAACGCAAGACCAGGTCATTGCAAAATTGAATCTCATGGGTATTGTCATATCCAAAAGCACTTATGCCAAACTGGAAACAAACCGCATGAACATCAAAGTGTCTGAGTTAGTCGCTCTGGCAAAGATCTTTCATACAGATATCAATGCATTCTTTGATGGTCTGCTGTAACTCGACATTCACCTACTCCCTGTGTATATAATAATCTCTTAAAAAAGAACTAGTCTATATCGTTCTTATCGAATATAAACCAGTTCTTTTTTCTTATCAAATATACCTTTATAGGCTTGTATACTTTATCCATTTATTCCTTTAAAAAGCTGGTATGAAAGACTCCTCATTCTCTCATACCAGCTATCTATTTCTTATCTAACTGAATACACATTCTTTGTGTATCCTGTACTTATATATGGCAAAAATCAGACAACAGACACGCTATACACTCTTATGCTACATAATCCAGTTTACTGTCGCTCAATCTTAAACCTACAATATGAATACAAATTCCATAAATTAACCCTGAAAGAAAAATCTTTTCTATAAGTAAATTGGGTCTTAAATGGAATCTGATGGCAATGACACCAGTCTTGTATTTGTTTCATCCTCATGGACTCCCCGTCATCAATCTTCTTTATCAAGCATTGTCTCTTAAAATCATCCATCCCTGTCTTAAAAAATAAATAAAACAGTACATTATAATATCTAATCAACACAATCTCTTCTGCTGTTTTTTCCTTTGACCTCATACACATTTTCCACCTTTCACTGTATATTGAGTTTGATTTATACACATATTCTTACGTTATACACTTTATACTCCCCCCATAATAGGGGGTTAATATTCCCACCAGAATTAAAATAACCTCCACTACACCAATTCCGTCTTCTTCCTGTAAAACCTGTTTCAACCGATACCATCTCCACATAATTTCCGCTCCTTTTTATATTTTCATTTTACTTTTGTATCCCTTTATCTTTCACACCATTTACATTTTAAGTATACCTACAACTGCACCGACAAAAATGCCGGTACGATCACAATTACCAGAACAACTGCAAGCATCAGAAACATTGGAAGTAACAGCTTCGTTCCTGCTTCTTCTCCTGCTCTCTTTGCGTGTGCTTTCCGTTCTTCCTGCGCCTGTATGGCTTCTGTTTTCAGCAATTGTCCCAGTCCTTTTCCACCTTTGCGCAGATTCTGTGACAGCAGTGCGCCGAGTCGTATATACTCCTGCCTTTCACATCTTCTACCGAAACGCTCATAGCTCTCTGATTCCATGATGCCGCTTTCCATCTCATAACAGGTCTGTTTCATTTCTTCATATACAAAACGTTCACCCCAGACTTCTCTCTGTGTTTCATAATCTGTTACAATCTTCCACCATGCCCGTTTTAATGTCATTCCTGCCCCCAAATACAGCGTCAGTTTGTTCAGAACTTCCGGGTAATCCAGAAGCATCTGCTTCTGCCGTTCTTTTTTCGCTTCATCGTCTTTCTGTTTCTCCAGTGCACACAAAAGCACGCCCGTAAGAATACCCATCACGATTACGATCAGTCCCCGGTAATCCATCTCCCGGTAATATTTCACCGCTTTCTGCCCTAGTGTCTGTGGCAGGACAAAACGTTTCTTTTCCCGTGTCTCTTTTTCTTTTTCTTCAATTTTCTCTTTCAGTCTTGCTGTTTCTTTTTTATTTCCGCTGAGTGACTCCGGATAGATCACTGCAGCACAACTGTATCTTGCCTGTTCCATCCGGTCTTTCGTATAAGTCAGTACTGCATGAAGCTCGATCGGCGTACCGTCTGTCCGAACATGTTCTTTCTGGATCTCACCATATACATTCATAACCTTGTATTCCGATAATTCCCAGCTTATCTCCACCGGTTCTCCTTCCAGCGTTGTCATCAGATTAAGGTCCTGTTCTACATGATCCAGTGATTTATTTTCTCCCGGCATCTGCTTCTCAATTTTTCTGATACAGCGCCGGAAAAATTTCTTCATATCCTGTTTTGTATATTCCTGTTCTCCAACTTCAATTTTCAGTTTTTCTTTCTGTGAATCGCCGATAACCGCTTCCAGATCATGCATACTGCTTCCTTTCCCGGATGGGTTTCTTGTCAACCCATCTTTCATCGCTGTCCGTGTCTGTCCGAAATCCACCGCCAGAAGTGTAAGCCCCAGAATGAACATGCTCACAGCAATACCCACGCTCAGACTTCGATATCTACCATTTTTGCACCAAGCACGTATGCGCCGGCATAGATTCCCAAACATACAGACATCACCCCGATTCCTAATATATTTCCATACAGGTAAGACATAAATTCCGGAAAACTCAGCCGCATATAAGCGATAATGACATAGGGAATGATCGACATTACTTTATATTCATATTTCTTTGCCGCAAGAAGTGTTTCGATCTCCCTCTTTACCTCTATTTTTCCGCTGATCTGATCCACAGTGTTCCGAATGATCGCGATCATATCTCCACCACTTTTTTTCGCTGCTGTAAATACAACTGAAAAATTCCGTACATCTTCCATATCTACCCGCCTTGCGAACTCATCAAATGCCTGTTCCATCGACATACTAAGCCTCAGTTTTCTTGTCATGACTGCCAGTTCCTTAGAAATAACTGCCTCTTTGGGATAGACCATCATTAATTCTTTTTGCGTCTCCCGCACTGCGTTTTCCACTGAATATCCTGTGTTCAGTCCCGCGGCGAGACTCTGGATCATCTCTTTGAACTCCAAAAGAAACACCTGTTGTTTTTTCCTCACGCATTCCTTTTTCTTCATCCGGTAATACAGAATTCCGACCGGTATCAGAAACACTACTGCCCAGATTTCCCGATAATAGAGCCATGCAGTCAGTGCGAGAAGCGCAGCTGTCTGCCCTGCCATTTTCATTCGTTCTGCCGGTTTTACAGCCTGCTGCCAGTAATTTTGTGATATTTTCAAGCTCTCGTTCTTTTCTCCAGATTCCCTGAATCTTCCCATGTACTTCTCCTGTCTCTTCAAATGTATATAATGGTTTCAGTATCACTTCTCCGGCTTCGTATCCCATCACTTCTGTAACTGCCAGCAGCTTCCTGCTCTTATCCCGTAATCTTCCCAAATGGACAATGATATCAATCCCGGACGCAATCTGTCTTCTGACCGCCGGAAGCGGAATATCCATTCCCATTAATACCATTGTCTCCAGTCTTGCGAGCATATCCTTGGGACTGTTCGCATGTCCGGTACTAAGGCTCCCGTCATGTCCGGTGTTAAGTGCCTGAAGCATATCTATTGCTTCCGCCGAGCGCACCTCACCGACAATAATACGATCCGGTCGCATACGCAACGCCGATTTGATCAGATCACGGATCGTAATCGCTCCGTTCCCTTCAACATTTGCATTTCTGGCTTCCAGACTGACTAGGTTGCTTACATCCTGTATTTTTAACTCTGCGTTGTCCTCAATCGTAATAATTCGTTCTGTTTTGGGTATATATTGAGATAATGCATTTAGAAATGTGGTCTTCCCGGAACCGGTTCCTCCACTGATAAATATGTTATATCCTGCTACTACAAGCATAGCAAGAAATTCTGTAACTTCCTCGCTAACGGAATCCCATGCAATCAGCTGCTCCATTGTGATTGCATCTTTGGGAAACTTACGGATCGTTACGATTGGTCCGTTCAACGCAACCGGAGCAAGCACGACATTCACTCGGGAGCCGTCCGGCAGCCTCGCATCTACGATCGGTGATGCTTCATTGACAATACGGTTTGAACCCGCCACAATCTGCTGTATCACATCTTCCAGTTTCTCCCTGGACAAGAAATGTCTCTCTGCTTCATACAGCTTTCCATGTTTTTCATAGAAAATGCTCTGTACTCCATTGATCATCACTTCAGTAATCTCATCATCCTCCAGAAAATCCTGTAAAAGATCCAGTTTTCTGAACGCATTAAACAGTTCCTTTCCAAGCGCTGTCCTTATCTTCAGCGGAATATATTCTTTCTGCCCGGCTTCCTGTAATACCTGATAAATAATCCCGGTCAGTTCTTCATCTTCCACTTCTCTTGTCAGATCCAGTTTTTCAAGAATCCTCGCATGTAACTGTTCCGCCTCAATCATGTACATCCTTCCTTTTGATTTTCTGCAATACATCTTCGTAACCCAGAAGCGTAAGTTCCTGTTCAAACTGCCGGATCTTCGCCTGTGCATAACAGTCCCTTATCTCCGGAACATGTACTTCTGTACACACCCGCAATAACTGATATACCTGTGGGAGTCCTTCATCAATATCAAGTACGATCATCTCATAAATACTCTGTTCTGCGATCTTCATAAGCAGATCTTTCCATTCCTGTACACTTACTGCCTTTACGTCTTCTGCGACCGCCATTGGATGTACATAATCCAGATGTCTTCTATGCTGCACGATCGTTGTAAGAAATAAACCAAGATTTCCTTTTTCCTGTCTCGCATAATACAGAAGATCCGACAACGTCTGTCCTTCTCCTGCAAAATGTCCGCCAATACCACTATACAGTTCCAGGTTGAGATATAATACATTCGCATTCACTGCCAGTTCTTCTCCAAGCTTTAATGCATATGACGTCTTTCCGATCCTGTGAACCGGTGAATACACACCGATCAGTCTCACTGCCTGCTTTCCTGCTGCCTGTCCGAGGAGAATATTTTCCGACTCCTGAGCATCAACATTTTCCAGAAGCAGCTTTACGATCTTCTCTCCCGACTGATATTTATATAATGCCGTCTCATCTTCCAGAACCTGGCTGTTCCCTGCACCGGTCAGCAGAAATTTCTGCTCTGCCGGTACTTTCTTCCGTTCTTCTGCTTCGTACTCTGCTGCCACAAATAAAATCTGTATCTTCGTTCTGTCTGCAATTTCCTGCACTTTTTCTATCCGGTCATACACCTGCACTTCCATGCCAAATTCCTTTTTATGCATCAGATAATAAGCAAGTGCCTGCGCATATCCTTCTTCCGGATCACATATAATTAAATTCCCGTTACTCACATATGCCTGCCTCCTGTGTAAAAACACTTCTTCTACGCCCGCTTTCGCTGCGATTTGATACTCTTATGGACTTGTTGCACTTCATTGAATCCTACGCCGATACGGCATGAATTACTTAGAATTATTATTTTCAACAGATCAACACAAGTCTTAGATTCGACTTGTAGGACGATTATACTCTACCGGTTATTTCCTGTCTATCCTTTTTTCTGAAAATTTCTATCTTTGTGAAACTCTGCCAAAATTTCGTCCTTCATTTTCCTTAAAATTCTATACAAATTTCACATCAAAAGATATAATACTAATAAAAAACAGTCAGGAAATAACAACATGAATATAAATATTTTTCACTTTTCAGATTTATCTTCGGCAACTTTTACCTTGCCAATGCAGACGATAGACGTCTGGTTTTTTAAAACAGAAGATTTTCCACCAGATGCACAGGATACGCAAATTCTTTCCACAGAAGAACGGAACCGGATTGCCGGTTATTCACAGGGGAAAGACCGTATCCAGCATCAGACTGCGCGCTTTCTCTTACGTCTGCTGCTTGGAAAATATCTGCACATTGCACCGGAAGAACTTGTGCTTCGTACAGGCACACATGGCAAACTTTATCTGGATTATGATGCACTTACAGTCAGAGGTCTGGGACATCTGCCACAGCTTTCCTTTAATCTCTCTCATTCGGAAGAGCAGATTGCGTTTGCATTTTCCTTTTCTTCCCCGGTCGGTATCGACATCGAAAAAATACGTGAAAATGCACGCAGCAGCCACCTTGTCCACCGTTTCTTTCACCCGGATGAAGAACTGCGATTCGCACATTTACCGGAGTGGGAAAGTACACAGCTTTTTTTCCGTTACTGGACGATACGAGAAGCATTTTTAAAAGGACTCGGAACCGGATTTACCATTTCCGCAGATTCCTTCCGTATTGATGAGATCGATTCAGATTCCGGTCTGTACCAGCTCACAAAATATCCGCTCTGGCGGGTTCAGGCACTTCCGGCTCCGGATAAATATTTCTGCAGTGTCGCCTACTGCGTTCAGAATCCTCTATAAAAAGAAATTCCATATAATAAAGCAACTCCCGGTGTACCAAGTACACCGGAAGTCACTACTGTCACCGGGTTCATTCCAACCCGGATGTCAATTCCTCTTGCGTTTAAAAACTGATTTACAAAAAAGATCAAGGCTGTTCCTATCACAGCTCTGACTACAAAATTTACAAGTACCTGCGTCCGATATCCCGGCATATGTAATTCCTTCTTTCTCATTTTATGATATTAAGGTTGTTCTTCTTCCAGTATATCGTCCTTTTTTAAGTTTTATTCTTAAAAGATGCCCTACAAATTGTTTCGTATTCTCACAATTCTGTCATCCTATGCTTTAAAGCTTCAGCCGCACCTCACGGTTCGTCCGGTGATATTGATGATAACGGACTCCCGCTGCATCAAACATCCGCATAGATGCGCACACGGACGGCGTTCCCTTGTACTTGTTGCTGTCGTAAATCACTTCTTTGATCCCCGCCTGAATGATCGCTTTTGCACATTCATTGCACGGGAATAAAGATACATATAATTTTGCGCCTTCCAGACTTCCGCCACGGTAATTGAGTATCGCATTCAATTCACTGTGAACCGTATAAACATACTTGGTCTCCAGCGGATTGTCGCCTTCTCTTACCCATGGAAATTCATCATCTGAACAGCCGGTAGGAAGTCCATTATATCCCATAGATAAAATCTTGTTATCCTGACTTACAATACAACATCCCACCTGTGTATTGGGATCTTTGGAGCGTCTTCCAGACAGAAGCGCAACCCCCATAAAATATTCATCCCAGCTGATATAATCTTCTCTTTTGCTTCCCATCTGCCATCCTCCAACAATTATTTTGTTCCGAAAATACGGTCTCCTGCATCGCCAAGTCCCGGAACAATGTATTTATGTTCATTCAGACGCTCATCCAGTGCACCGATATAAACATCTACATCCGGATGCTCTTTCTGCATACGTTCTACACCTTCCGGTGCTGCAATAATGCACATAAAACGGATATGTTTTACGCCTTTGTCTTTCAGCATCTGGATAGCAGCCACACTGGAACCGCCTGTAGCAAGCATCGGATCTACGACAAATACTTCTCTCTCATCGCAGTCTGCCGGTAATTTGCAATAATATTCAACCGGTTCATAAGTATCCGGATCACGGTACAGACCAATATGTCCAACCTTTGCAGTCGGGATCATGCTTAACATTCCATCAACCATACCAAGACCGGCTCTTAAAATCGGAACAACTGCCAGTTTCTTTCCACTTAATTCTTTACCCACCATCTCACAGATCGGTGTCTTGATTTTTACATCCTGAAGCTTCAGATCTCTTGTTGCTTCAAAACACATTAATGCAGCAATCTCACTGACGATCTGACGAAATTCCTTCGTTCCTACATCCTCTTTGCGGATGCAATTGATTTTGTGCTGGATCAATGGGTGATCCATAACCTGTACTTTAGACATGTTTTTCCTCCTCATTTGACACTTGTTCTGATTTTAAAATATCAATTTATAATATTGGTTTGTTTAAACCGTTATGACATGATGTCCTGCCGCTTTTAACAAACGGTTCATAATCGCGCTTCCGATTCCTTCGGTATCAAAAGATTCGCTGTAAATATAATCGACCTGATCGGCATCAAATTCCCGCAGAATGGCAAATAAATGAACGGCTATCGTAGACTCGTCTTCCCTGGTTCCGATAGACTTCACATCTCCACAGATATAATTAGCTACACTCTCTTCGGTTCCAATGATACCAACTTTATGTCCGGCTTTCACCTGCTCTGCTGCCAGTTCATTGATCTTTGAAATAACCTTTGACATCTCACCTTCTACAATGCTTAAGTCTGCTTTCGGCGCATAATGCCGGTACTTCATACCCGGTGCTTTCGGCCGTTGGTTCGGCTTAATGACCGCCTTATCAACTGTCACCTCGCCAATACATGCTTCCAGCATCTCCTTTGTAATCGCACCCGGTCTTAAGATCATTGGCGGTGTAACCGTCATATCCAGAATTGTCGATTCCAGTCCGATAGAGACCGGTCCTCCATCCAGTATCATATCAATTCTTCCGGTCAGGTCCTCTTCTACATGCTCTGCCATTGTCGGGCTTGGTCTGCCTGATGTATTCGCACTCGGTGCTGCAATATATCCACCGCCCACATCAATCAGCGCACGCGCTACTTCATCACTCGGCATACGCACAGCTACAGTATCCAGCCCGCCTGTCGTTCCATACGGAACTGCTTCGCTCTTCTCAAAAATCATCGTCAGCGGTCCCGGCCAGTATGCATCTGCGATTTTTTTCGTCTCCTCCGGAACATTTTTTGTAATTTTTTCCAATGCACCAAGATTCGTAATGTGTACAATCAGTGGATTATCGGAAGGTCTTCCTTTTGCAGCATAAATCTTCTCTGCTGCCTTCTCATTCAACGCATCTGCACCCAGTCCGTATACTGTCTCTGTTGGGAATGCGACAAGTCCGCCTTTTTTTAAAATGGCTCCTGCCATCTCAATACTATCTTTATCCAATTGTCCTTTTTTTACTCTTTTTATAATCGTTTCCATGTGTCTCATTATACTACACTCTATTTCTCCATACAAGTTACGATTCCATTTACAATTGCTTTCGCAACATCGTCCTGATATTCCGGAGTTGTCAGTTTTTTTGCTTCTTCCGGGTTACTTAAAAAGCCACATTCTACAATAATTATCGGCACCTCCGTCCGTTTCAGCAGATAATAAGTATCGTTTGCTTTCGCCTGTCTTGTATTTCCGATATCTGCTGCCCGCAATGCTTCCTGCATTGTCTTTGCAGCCTGTTCACTCTCTGCCGAATGGCGGTAATAAAACACCTGCGCCCCATGGATTCCGGCGTCCGGGTAACTGTTCTGGTGAATACTGACTGCAAATACCGGCTTTTCCCCGTTGATTTTTCTTACCCGTTCCCTCAGATCCCGGACTTTTTGTCCTGCATCCGATTGATCATCCAACATCTGATCATCTGTTCTTGTCATGATTACTTTTATTTTCTTCTTTTTCAGCATTTTCTCTACTTTTAAAGCAATCTCCAGATTAATCTCTTTCTCTTTTTCTTCATGTACTCCGATCTTTCCCGGATCACTTCCGCCATGCCCGGCATCCAGCACAATCACCTGCGATTTTTTCTCTTTTTCTGCCAGTTTTACAATCTCTCCTGATGCATATTTTTCCAATTTTTTACTAAGCAGTACAAGTACCATAAGCGCCAGAAGAATCAGTATAAATTCTATTTTCTTCCCTGTCGCATCCGCTATATGCCGGTTCTTTCGGATATTTGGAAAATGCAAAAAAATACCTCCAGCCAGACTTTATTCTTCATAATATATGTCTGCCGGAGGCATTTTATATGTT
The DNA here is from genome assembly GCF_003481355.1 of Dorea sp. OM07-5. Taxonomy (NCBI): domain Bacteria; kingdom Bacillati; phylum Bacillota; class Clostridia; order Lachnospirales; family Lachnospiraceae; genus Dorea; species Dorea sp. OM07-5. The sequence continues at coordinate 12,912 of NZ_QUKZ01000023.1, forward strand.
TATTCTCTCAATATTTAATTTACATACTTCTGGATCAGTTGCCAGATATCTGAATTTTCCTGTCCGAGTGCCCATTCAGCTGTACCTGCAAGCTTATTCTTCTTCATGAGCTGAAGCTTGTACTCCATAGACTTCTCATCTTCCAGCCAGATGCTGTAAGTCGTATCTCCGGAAGTCCAGCTTGCGAAATTCTGCTTCGTCTCATCATCCCATGTCGTCTTGACACCGGCTTCTTTGACTACAGCCTGTGCACTGTCCATACCAAGTGCCTTACTTGTTACTTTGTTGGTATACTCTTCGTTCGCTGTACCTGCATCTTGTGCAAGTTCATCTTCCGTTTTCGCTCTTACTTCCCACAGACGCGTGAAAAATGGAATTCCGCTGATCACTTTATTTGCCGGAACTTCTTTTAACGTCTCAGAGATTCCCTCTTTTACATAATTATAAGAAGAAACAGAACCGGCTTCCGGTGATCCTGCAAAATGTTCGTCATAACCCATAATGATAACATAATCTGCTACGATTCCCTGCTCTTTACGGTTATACTGCATGTTATAGCCCTTCGGAACATAATTATCCACGGATAATACCAGACCATTCTGTCTGCATCTTACAGATAATTCGCGGATAAACTGAATATAATGTTCACCACATTCTTTTGATATCTTTTCAAAGTCAACATTAATTCCGTCAATTCCGGTCTGCAATGCCTCTGCAACCAGTTGATTGATCAGCTTCTCTCTCCGTGAAGTATGGCTTAATAATTCATAAGATTCTTTCTGCGAATTGATTCCTCCGTCAAAATCTCTGACGGTCGCCCACACTTCAATATTCGCTTTATGTGCATAGTTCACATAATCTGTCGACGAGATTGACTTTATATTACCTTCCGTATCTGCTACATGATACCAGGTCGGCGCAAGTGTTGTAAGCCCTTTACTTTTTGCTATCTTTTCAAGCACTCCGTTATTAGCGGAACTATTGGTTACATTGTGCCATGCCAGGTTAATCTTGTAATCTTTCTTGATACTGGTAAATTTCTGTTCGTTAAATTTTCTGGTTACATTCTTGGTCTCCGGTGTCCTGAGTGCACTGTCTTTCACATAGCCGATAAATCCGTCTTTTGTGCGGACTTTCTCCCATGATCCTTCGTTTTCAATAATCGTAACTGTATCATCTTTGCTGACATCTGAAAGGATCGGACTCTTCACACCACCGCGGTAACGAACCTGAGTATCCTTCTTAACCTCGACAACTTTCTTCTTGCCCCAGTCGCTGACGATCATTACACGGCTCGGGTTATCATATACCTCATACTCAATGTTTGTATATTGCTGAACAAAATCAAGCGCAATATAAGCTGTATTTCCTTCTGTCTTAACAATGACATATTTCTCGCTCTTACGTTCCTTGGACACCATATAGTCTTTGCTTCCGACCTCGACTGATACCATGTCATTCGGCAGTGTATACAATAAAATATTCTCATTCGGATCCCAGTAAAATCTGCTGTTTACATAATCCCTGATCACATCATACTGCACATAGAGCTTTCCATCGGATATCATACCATGCGGATCCACGACCTTATTATTTACTGTGATCGCCACCTGGCCTTTCTTTTCTATTCCATAATATTTATTCAGATCAGCTTTCTCCTTGGAAGGGCTGTATTTTTTCCACAAAAATGTCCCTACAACGGCTACGATCAGTAATATCAGGACGACACTCATCTTAATGATAAGATTCCGCTGTCTTCTCCGTCTGGATTGCGGTTTTCTTCTTACCAGTCTTCTGTTTCCGGAAATCCTTGATCTTCCGGAATTTCCTGTTCTGCCGGAAATCCCTGGTTCTTCTGAAGCGCTACTTCTTCTGCCCGCAACTGGCGTTCTGGCACCATCCTTGATTCGTCTGCCTGTCAGTGAGCTGCCTTCCGGCTGCATCGGCTGCATATCTTTTTCTTCCATGCTGTACCTCCTGTCAGACCTTATTATAGCAAAACAGATGTGCCCCGTCATTATTTATTTGACAAAATCTAGTTTGAGGGGTATTCGTGTTCCGAAATTCGTTGATCCACGTTGTTAAAACACAGCTCCTTGATGTCTCCTTTTTCATTCAACACATAATCTCGCATATACACTGAGTCTTCCCGCATAATATGCGCCTGTACGACTTGCATAGGGCTTGCGGGCAGACCATTCAGCAATATATGAATCCCTTCTTTTTCATAATCTGTCAACTCAGAAAACAGACTATGAACCTGCTGTTCCTGATGGTCTCCCATGGATTCCTCCTTCTCAATGCCCGTTCCCATATAATAACTACGGCTGCATATACCAGAGACTCCAAAAGAAAATGCTGTAATTGTGATACACTTTTCTCCTCCTGCAGCTTAAACCAAAAGACAGTAAGGCATTGTATTCATTTACATAATAGGTTGATGTTGATCTTAATTTCTGTGATAATGTCTGTCTGAAACGACGTTCGATAATGTTATTGATCTGTTGATAGTTTTGAAATAAAGATGCTATATCAGAAAAGTTAAAAAAATTTCCCTCCTTTGTTCTAAGAATGTAGCTATTCGGGAAAACTATCTTTTAGTAACGTCATTATAGCGGACAGCTTTTTAAAAAGCAAGTCCTTTTTTCATTTTATATTTATTTTATTTAACATACAAAAAATTCTATGCTATACTAAACTAGAAGGAAGTGATGAATATGAAGATTGAGAAAATAAGTGACAATCAGATACGTTGTACTTTAACACGTGCTGACTTGGCCGAACGCCAGCTTCAATTGAGCGAACTGGCTTATGGAACCGAAAAAGCAAAATCACTTTTCCATGATATGATGCAACAGGCAGCCTTTGAATTTGGATTTGAAGCCAACGACATTCCTCTTATGATCGAGGCAATTCCGGCTTCTTCCGATTCTATCGTGCTGATAATTACTAAAGTAGAAGATCCGGAAGAACTTGACACCAGATTTTCTAAGTTTTCTCCGTCACCGGCGGGTGAGAACGATGCTAAAAAATCCGAAACAGTGAATAAGCTCGAAGGAGCAGAGACACTTCTGGACCTTCTTGGCAAAGTAAAAGAGAAGATGGATGTAGCCGAAAGCAGGGACAAGACAGATTCTCCGTCCGATGCACAGGCAACAGATTCTTCTGCCAGAACAGATTCTGCAAATGTAGCTTCTGCCACTGACGAGAACTCCGAAAGCAATGTAGCTGCTGAAGATTCTCCGGTAGCAAAGATTCGCTTGTTTTCATTTGCCACAATGGACAATGTGCTTTTAGCATCTCGTCTTTTGAACACGATGTACACCGGTTCCAACACCTTATACAAAGATCAGGCAGAAGACCTTTATATTCTGGCATTATCCCAGTCTGAACATTCTGCTAACGATTTCAACCGTATCTGTAATATGCTGACAGAATACGGTACTTCCGAGAAGACATCCGGAGTTATCCTTGCTTTTCTCGAAGAACATTGCGAAGCACTTGTTGCAGACAATGCAATCCAGCTGCTCGCAGCTATTTAATTGTACATCCCACAGATTACAGTTTGAATATGGAATTTTAAGCATGAAAAAAGCAGTTTTCGATAATTATCGAAAACTGCTTTTATATTCTGGCTTATTGTGCAGCCAGAAATGCATTAATCTTTTCTACTAATAAATCGCTGTCGATTCCGTGAACCATAGCAGCCTCAGCAAGACTTTCTCCCTGAGAAGCCGGGCAACCAAGACAGTGCATTCCAATCTCCATAAGGATCGGAGCTACCTCCGGGTTCATAGCAAGAACTTCACCGATTGTCATATCTTTAGAAACCTGTGCCATCATGACACCTCCTTTTCTCTTCAGTGGTATTTATTATATCCGTTTTTCTTCATCATGTAAACATTTTCAGGGGATTTCCTCGTGTAATTCCTCGTGTAAATTCCTCTTCTGGATATTCTCATTTCTTTCCACTCCCATTGTATAAACATTTTCCAATAATTTACTATTAATATTTGACATCTTAAATGTCAACATTTTTGCCGAGTTTTTTCGACAAAAATCGAATTTTATTATAACTCCACAAAACATTCGTTCTTTTTTTAACGTAAAATAATCCCCCGTTTTCGATGTGAATAATGTGGATAATGTGGATAAATTGCAACAAAGTACGCTTTTTCCACCTTTTTTCAATATTTTGATGTGGATAACTTGGATAACTTTATTTCGTCGCTTTTTTCAAAATATGACATTTTTGTACAATTTGCTATTTCTGATTTTTTCCTTTACAGCACAAAAAAAAGATGAAAGAAATTATTCATTTCTTTCACCTTTATTGTCTTACATTTTCATAATTTATAACAATCTTCTTACTGTTATAATATTAGCATAAGTAGCCGACAAGATTCCGATTCCCCGCGCCCGGTTAATCGCATTTACAATCTGCCCGTTTCCTTTATAAATTCCTACATGTCCATTATAGCAGATAACATCTCCAGGTCTTGCATTGCTGTAGCTAACGGCTCTTCCCGCACTGCGCATCTGAGACGATGTTCTTGGAAGCTGTATACCGAAATGCTTATATACCGACTGTACAAACCCCGAACAGTCAGCACCATGTGTAAGGCTTGTACCACCCCATACATAAGGATTTCCGATAAAACGGCTGGCATACTCCACAACCGCCTGACCACTGCCTGATCTGCCACCGTCCGCATCGTTCGTTTCGGCTGTACTTGCTTCCCGCTGTTTTGCAAGGATTGCTTCTTCCTCTTTTCTGGATCTCGCATAATGAAATTTTTTCATCTCTTTTGCTTTTTTTTGGGCTTTTTTTCCTATTGTAATATATTGTGAATATACATATCCGGTTACATCACCAGATTTGATCTTCGTCCACTCTCCTACCGGACCTTTTATTTTCGCTGCATAATCCGGATAAAGCTTGCCGACCCACTTACTTTGCTTTGTTGGTTCACTTCTTATATAAAGAAACGAATGAACATTCGCAAATGCCATATCTGAATACTCACCCTTCTCTGTTGGAACCAGATACTCTTTTACCTGTACTTTATGATCAGAAGCATCATAATCATTCAAAACTTCCTCTATCCCTGCACCGGGTAAAACAGAATCTGTATCCGCAGCCTGTACTTCTGGAGAAATTCCCATCACAAGGCTACTTATAGTAACTAAGAACAATCCTTTCTTAAGAACAGAATCCATAAACTCCCTCCTTTATGTTTTCTTATCTTTTGTAAATATTACAGAATTGTTACATATGTTACGTGATTATTATATCATCAAAAGCAATCATGTCAACCTTATTTACGCTTTTTTAAGCTTCTATCACACTACAGTATTTGATATACTACGACATTTCCATGTAGTATTCTGTTACAAATTGTTACATTTTCAGATTGCTTGTTGACAATCTTGTATCATTATCTTATACTAATTATAATAATTATTACTATTATTGAAAGGAGATTGCTTATGGCTACATTAAAATATAGCAGGCAGCGAGAGTGTATCAAAGAATATCTTATGCATACAACGGAACATCCTACTGCAGATACTGTTTATGAGCATGTAAAAGAAGAGTTTCCGCGCATCAGCCTTGGTACCGTATATCGTAATCTGAATCTTTTAGCCGACATGGGCGACGCACTCAAGATCACTACGCTGGATGGCGGAGATCGTTTTGACGGATGTACGAAGCCACATTATCATTTTGCCTGCACTTCCTGTGGTGCAGTCATTGATCTGGATATGGATGTAAAGTATTTCCACGAGATGAACGAAGCTGCAGGTAAGAACTTTGATGGCTTGATAGAATCCCACACAACATTGTTTTCTGGTATTTGTCCGGCATGCCTAAAAAAAAGCAAAAATTAATGAAAAAAGTTAATTTAATGATTGACATTTTTCAATAAGTATGGTAGATTAATATCAGTAACAATTACTAATATTGATATTGCAAAACACAATAAAAATTAATTATAAGAAAAGGAGATCAACATTATGAAAAAATTTGTTTGTACAGTATGTGGTTATGTTTACGAAGGAGAAGCTGCACCGGAGAAATGTCCAGTCTGTGGAGTAGGTGCTGACAAGTTCAAAGAGCAGACAGGTGAGAGAGAATGGGCTGCTGAACATGTAGTAGGAGTAGCTAAAGGTGTAAGCGAAGACATCCTTGCTGATTTAAGAGCAAACTTCGAAGGAGAATGTTCAGAAGTTGGTATGTACCTGGCAATGGCAAGAGTTGCTCACAGAGAAGGATATCCGGAGATTGGATTATACTATGAAAAAGCTGCTTACGAAGAGGCTGAACACGCTGCTAAATTCGCTGAGCTCCTCGGAGAAGTTATCACAGACAGCACTAAGAAGAACCTTGAGCTCAGAGTAGACGCTGAGAACGGTGCAACAGCTGGTAAATTCGACCTTGCAAAACGTGCAAAAGCTGCAAATCTGGATGCAATCCACGACACGGTACACGAGATGGCAAGAGACGAAGCACGTCACGGAAAAGCATTCGAAGGACTGCTTAAGAGATACTTTGGCTAAGCTACAAGCCGAGTAAGGATAAAAATAAAGACGCTGGGAAAGGATGTACTTACATCCAATTCCCAGCGTCTTTATTTTTAGGCTTATTGGGCGACAGCCCTACAGCGACGACGCGTTTTTCGCGTTGGAGCTGGCTCGGTGTAGCGCTGCTTTATACGGCGACAGCCCTACAGCGACGACGCGTTTTTCGCGTTGGAGCTGGCTCGGTGTAGCGCTGCTTTATACGGCGACAGCCCTACAGCGACGACGCGTTTTTCGCGTTGGAGCTGGCTCGGTGTAGCGCTGCTTTATACGGCGACAGCCCTACAGCGACGACGCGTTTTTCGCGTTGGAGCTGGCTCGGCGTAGCGCTGCTTTATACGGCGACAGCCGTCATGAGGAAGTAGCGTAGCGCATTCCGAATGGCTTTATAATTTCATCGCTTTCGCAGAACTATACATCTGCATTCCCTTCACTTTCTTATAAGACAGCACCTTCACATAATATGTCTTTCCTGCTGCCGGCTTTTTCATAGAAGCAGATGTCTTCTTGGCAGATAAGGATACACTTTTCACACCCGAAACAAGTTTCGGATCCGTGCTGTACTGCACTTCATATCCTCCTGCACCGGATACTTTTTTCCATTTCACAGTCATAGAAGTCTTACTTCCGGATTTCTTTGTTATCTTTGGCGCTTTTGGTATTATTCCAGACGTCTTACCACCAACATAAACCTTTTTCTTTACACCACTCTTATATGTGTTCTGATAAATCTTTCCTTTTGCATCGGAAGATACAAATACTCCATATGGTACTCCGGAGATTGTATTTCCACTAATATTGGCTGTTGATTTTGTAATATGTACTGCATGCTCTTTTATATTACTGATCACATTTCTGGAAAGCTTTCCGCAGGTACTCTTATTAAACATCTGTACGCCATGCTGTTTACAGCCGGAAATCTGATTATTTGTAATAATCATTGATGTACTGTAATTCTGTGTAAACACACCGCTTCGAGCCATATTTTTTATTATATTAGATTTTGTAGTAATTTTTTTTGATCCTAAATCTACAAATACGCCATCATATTTCTTCCTTCTTGGATCTTTAGCATAATAATTTTTTCCTGTAATTTTATTACCTGTTGCCTCACTATCCTGTACATCCATCATATGGATACCATGTCCGGCTGTAGTAATTACATTATTTCTTACTTTTACTCCACTAATATAATAATCTTTTTTCGGGATTGTTTTATTTTTCTTATCTTTTTCTGTAGTACTAACTTTTCTGCCGTAAACTTTAACTCCGCATACTTCATCACTGTATTTCGTATACTTGATCGTCATACGGTTGTTTTCAACGACCATTTTAGCATTATGGCGAACCTGTCCTTTGTAAACTTTCTTTCCATCAAAGATTGTAGACATTACCGAACTGGAAAGTGGTTTGAAATATTGAATTAACACACCACCGCCACAATTTTCAATGACATTATTTTTTATCTCACAGTTATAATATGTTAATGCAATGATTGCTTCTTCCTGTATATTTTTAAAAATATTTCCCGTAATCTTAATATTTTCATGATAAGCGCCATTAAGAAGAGTATGAGTACCTACTCCACGTGGTACATTCTGGAACAAACAATTCGTAACTTCCACATTTTTCATTGTTGTTCCATCCAAATATGTACTTTTATAAATAGATGTATCACATGGAATATCAAACTGCAAAGCTTCCTGTTTTAAATTGCCACTGCTTTTTCTCCTTGCCAGATCTTTGAACGTACATTTATTAACTTTCAGTCCATCAATTGCAGCAAGTTCTACCTGATGTGCACATCCTCCACCTGATACTGTTACATTTTCCAGTTTAATATTCTTTGCATGAAAAAGACGAATCAAAGAAGAATCACAATTGCTATTTCCGTACCATTTTCCACCTATAATAGAAATATTTTGGAATCCGCTATATCCTTTACAAGCTGAACTTGCATTAAAATCTGAATGTCCTTTATAAGTACCATTTGTTCCTGTCTCTATCATATTACTGGATGTTCTTGAATAAGTAAATGTTACGCCTTCCGTCAGATCCAGTGTCGTATTGCTGTAAATATGTAACGTGGAGCTCAGCTTATAGCTTCCTCCCACCACCTTTACTGTAACCGGATTGCTGTCTGTAGCTGTATCTCTTGCCTCTTTTAAAGCATTATCTAATTCCCTTGCTATATCAGATCCATTCTTTGCACTTACAGTAATGACACTGTCATCCGTCTCTTCTGCATCCTGTACTGCAATCTGATTCTCTGTATGAACTTTCTCCTGCGCCTGACTTTCTACCGGATTCATGCCACTCGTGCATGCCATGGCGATCATTCCTGACAAAAGCACTGTAATTACTCTCTTCCTCATAAATACCTCCCAAATTACTACTTTGGAGTATATTATATCGCATTATATCTGCAAAACCAATGTTTCAAACAATCTTTTTCCTGCTAGCGGATCTTCCCCGGATCGATCTTATTTTTCTTCAATTTTAAATATACAACTTCCCGAAACAATGCATATAGCACAGATACAATCGGAATAAATATCAACATTCCTGTAATTCCCATCAGACTTCCCCCGACACTAACCGCTGCAAGTACCCAAATAGACGGAAGCCCCACTGAATTTCCAACAACATGTGGATAAATAAGATTTCCTTCTATCTGCTGCAATACAAGAAACAGTACGATAAAAATAGCTGCTTTTGCCGGATTTACCATAAAAATAAGTAAAACTCCTATTCCACACCCAACAAATGCTCCAAATATCGGAATCAGTGCAGTAAATGCTATCACAATTCCTATCAGCAATGCATAAGGCAGACGGAAAATTGTCATTGCAACAACAAACATAGAACCTAAAATCACTGCCTCCAGACATTGTCCTGTCAGAAAACTGGAAAATGTCTTATATGTCAGAGAACATACTTCAATTATTGCCTCTGCACGTCCTTTTCGTACAAAAGCAAATAATACTTTTTTAGCCTGGATTTCCAGCTTCTCTTTTTGCAAAAGGATATAGATAGCAAATACAAATGCGATAAAAAATGTTGTGACTCCACTCACGATACTTTTTGCCGCTGTTATTGTGGAATCCAGCACACTTCCGGCACCATTTTTAAAGAAACCGATTCCGGTATTCATAATCTTATCCCAGTCAAATTCAATATTATTCACAATGTTCATAATTTCCTTATTATTGTGGAAAACTTGTTTTGCCCATGCCTGTACATGTGGAAGAAATATCTGAACATTTTTCCCTAGATTTGAAAAAGTATTTCCCAGTTGTGGAACTAAAACAAACATCACCGCAGCTACAACTCCAAATACAAAGATCAATACAAGAATCATACTACACGGTCGTGCTGCCTTTTGCATGTAGCGTTTTCCTTTTCTTTTATCCTCTGAAAATAAATGTCTTTCCACAAAATTCATCGGGACATTTAACACAAATGCAATTGCTCCGCCTAAAAGAAAAGGAATGAATATATTTAATCCTTTCAATAGCACTTGCAATACCATATTAAATTTCCACAAGCAGACAATTACAATTGCTGTAAACAAAATTAATTCTCGTATTTTTTTCATATTCTCCCGGTTTAATTCCATATAATTTCTTTACTCCTTATGTTCTTTACTTTTGCGCTCCTAAAATTTTCCTTCATTCCATAATCTCTTTTATACACACAATCTGCCACCGACACCTTTCTCCGAATGATAAAGCAGCTAACAGTGATATGAAAATTAAACTCGTCCCACACGAATTAATTTTAGTCCCTGTATAACCGGTAAATTAAGCAATGCCAGACCGTATACTATCAATAAATGCTGCCAGTCTAATGCTGCCACCTGGAAAATCCCATGTAATCCAGGGATCATTAATACTCCTGTGATCAATAGCAATCCCATTCCAAATGCTCCGATCAGATATGGATTATTAAAAAATTGCTTTGTAAATAAAATTGGTTTTCTGGATTTACAATTAAATCCATGTATCAGACGGCTGGTACACAAGATTCCAAATGCCATTGTACTTCCAAGCAGAGCGCCGCTCTCACTATAGCCAATAAAATATCCCGTCATCGTCATAATTCCAATAACCAGACCTTCTACACTTATATCTGTGAGAAATCTTCTATTCAAAATTGACTCCTTCATTGGTCTTGGTTTTTCTTCCATCACTGCTTTTGTGTGCGGCTCCAACCCCAGTGCAATTGCCGGAAGGCTGTCCGTAAGCAGATTGATAAAAAGTAAATGAACCGGTGCAAATGGGACTGGTAAATTAACAACAGATGCATATAATACCGAAAGAATTGCTGCTAAATTTCCTGAAAGCAAAAACTGAATGGCATTTTTTATATTCTGATAAAGATTTCTTCCATTTTCCACTGCCTTTATAATCGTTGCGAAATTGTCATCTGTAAGCACCATTGCGGCAGCATCTTTAGATACTTCACTTCCCGTAATTCCCATTGCAACTCCGACATCAGCCTGCTTCAATGCAGGTGCATCATTCACACCGTCACCGGTCATTGCAACAATATTTCCACGTTCCTGCCATGCACGCACGATCCGGATCTTATGTTCCGGCGAAACACGCGCATATACTGAAATTCCTTCTACAAATGTCCTCAGTTCTTCATCTGACATTTCTTCAATAACTGCCCCTTCACATGCCTCCGATTCATTTTTAATAATACCAATTCTTTTTGCTATCGCAGCAGCCGTCACTTTATGATCACCAGTAATCATGACCGGGCGGATTCCCGCTTTAATACACTCCTTGACTGCCTGTTTTGACTCCTGCCGTGGCGGATCCATCATTGCAATCAATCCTAAAAATACCAGATTATTTTCATCTTCTAAAGTAAGTTCTTTCTCTGCATCTAATTCTTTGTACGCAAATGCCAGCACACGAAGCCCTTCTCGTGAAAATTCAAGATTCTGTTTTTCAATATATAATCTGTCCTCCTCATTAATCAATTCCGGCTTTTCACTTCCATATTTTCGGATATGTGTAATTCTCTTTAAAAGAACATCTACTGCACCCTTTACATAAATTACATATCTTCCATCACATTTGTTTTCCGTTGACATCATTTTCCGGTCACTGTCAAATGGTATCTCCGATAATCTCGGACAGGCTTCTCTGACATCAGAAAACGAATATTCTATATACTTTTTTTCCTGCAGAACTGCGAGTAATGCCGTTTCCGTAGGATCTCCAATCTGCTCTCCATCTGTGATCATTCCATCATTACACAAAATGCTGGAAATCAACAATTCCTTTTCCGAATCATTTTCAAAATTGAGCTCAGACACGGAGATTCGCTTTGGATAAATATAATAGTCTTCTACTGTCATTTTATTTTGTGTTAAGGTTCCGGTCTTATCAGAACAGATTACAGAAACACTTCCAAGTCCTTCTACTGCCTGTAATTTTCTTATAATTGCATGTTCTTTTGCCATTTTCTGTGTACCAAATGAAAGAACAATTGTCACAATAGAACTCAAAGCTTCTGGGATTGCTGCAACCGCCAATGCTACAGCAAAAAGGAATGCATTTAAAATGTTATCCCCACGTAAAATGCTTAAAATAAATAATATTCCACATAATATTAAAATCATTATGGATAACTTCTTTCCGAAATCATCCAGATTCTTCTGTAATGGTGTCATTTTTTCAGAAGTATTCTTCAACAGGTAAGCAATCTTTCCCATCTCTGTATTCATTCCAATTGCTGTCACTTCATAACGTCCGTGACCATACGTCACAAAGCTTCCTGAAAATACCTGATTCGTCCGATCCCCGATTGCTGCATTTTCCGGAACATCTTCCAGATTCTTCTCCACCGACAGACTTTCTCCCGTCAATGCACTCTCATCTACTTTTAAGCTTGCCGTTTCTATCAATTTACCATCTGCCGGAATACAATCCCCCGCTTCAATAAGCACTTCATCACCTATCGTAACTTCTTTTGCCGGGATCTGTATCACCGCATGGTCTCTGACTACTTTCGCTTCCGGTGCTGACAATTGTTTCAGACTTTTTAAAGATTGTTCCGCTTTTAATGTCTGTACTGTTCCTAAAATGGCATTCATTGTAATAACTAGGAAAATAACTGCAGCACTCTCTGCATCACCCAGAATTCCGGATATTATTGCAGATATGATCAATATAATTACAAGAAAATCTTTAAACTGCTCCAAAAATAATATAATACAGCTTTTTTTCTTTCCCTCTGTCAATTCGTTCCATCCATATTTTTTTTGATTTTCTTTTGCCTGTTCATTTGTCAACATATTCATTCTACCTTTCCTGCAATAATATCTCTTTTAGTATTCACTCTTTTATGATGTTAAATGCTTTTCTTCATAAATTTCCTTGTCGTCATAACAGCGATAAAACACGCTCTGCGAGTTTTATTCGCTGATTAGCGGTCGTCAAATGCTGCCATGCAAGCATGGCGCATTTTCCTCGTCGCCATAACAAAAAAGAGACCTTATTGCATATAAAATATGCAATAAAAGTCTCACCATTTCATTACGACACGGATGATCACTCATCGTACTGACGACGTCGTAAACATCATTAATTGATGCCAGTTACTCCCTTTTATCATTGTGTTATTAGAATATACAAATTTTTTCTTTTTGTCAATAATAATTCTATAAACAATTATGCAGATTTTCTCTTGTTTGATTTCGTATATAAAAAAGAAGCAGTATTAAATTAATACTACTTCTCTCTCATTCCTATGAGCGTGCGGGGATTCGAACCCCGGACAACTTGATTAAAAGTCAAGTGCTCTACCACCTGAGCTACACGCCCGTACCAAATGTCTTACTAAGACAAATGCCCAGAGCCGGAATCGAACCAGCGACACGAGGATTTTCAGTCCTCTGCTCTACCGACTGAGCTATCTGGGCAGAATTGCGGGGGCAGGATTTGAACCTACGACCTTCGGGTTATGAGCCCGACGAGCTTCCAGACTGCTCCACCCCGCGATAATATTTAATTCTATCATTTTCATGATAAAGCCGATGATCGGACTCGAACCGATAACCTGCTGATTACAAATCAGCTGCTCTGCCAATTGAGCCACATCGGCACAAGCCATGTTGGCTAATGGATGGAGAAGGATTCGAACCTTCGAAGGCGTTGCCAACAGATTTACAGTCTGCCCCCTTTGGCCACTCGGGAATCCATCCATATCTATGGGACCAATAGGGCTCGAACCTATGACCCTCTGCTTGTAAGGCAGATGCTCTCCCAGCTGAGCTATGATCCCATATAAACGACCCAGAAGAGACTCGAACTCTCGACCTCCGCCGTGACAGGGCGGCGCTCTAACCAACTGAGCCACTGGGCCATATAAAGGTTATGTACCTTCAAAACTGCATATAAGAAATATTTCATCCTTTACCTATCACCTTGCTTGGTCAT
>NZ_QUKZ01000024.1:0-623 GCF_003481355.1 Dorea sp. OM07-5
TCCGAAAACCAACTGTCCTATATTACAAATGTATCGGTTGGCAGTGGCCTAATCCGTTGCTCTGGGAATATCGTACCATTTGAGAATACGTTCCCAAAGAATACAGACCTTTATAAACTAATGACAACAAAACCGGGAGAATCATAATGAAGAAAAAAGAAGAAGTAACGATAACTTTTTATGCTGCAGAGTGCGGTGAGTTCCATGATTTAGGAGAATATACAAAATGCAGAACGCTGGAAGAGGCATATAAAAAGTACCAGAAATATTGTAGAACATCTGCCAATATGTGTCCGGCTATTGAGTTTTCTATTCATGATCCAGAATCAATTTATTCAGACATGGAATATCCATTACCGTTGTCATCAAAAGACAGGGGAGACTTGGAACTTGTGCCATATTACAACGAACATCCACTGGTAAATGAGGCAATCAGACAGGTGGAGCAGTTGCAGAAACAGCAGGAAAAAAAGAAACATCGGGATGTTGCCCGATGAGATAAGAGATACGGAAAGAGGGTGACCGGATGAGAGATATCAAGGAACGGGTAAGGGATAAGAATCCGAAGATTCGAAATCCGGCTGCCCGGCTTCCGAAAGAGCTGGTTCGCCAGACGGTACTGG
>NZ_QUKZ01000024.1:633-19938 GCF_003481355.1 Dorea sp. OM07-5
ACTTCCGAAAGAACTGGTTCGCTCAGCGGTTCTGGAAGCAAAAGAAAAGCCAAGGGAACTACATGAAAAAAGCAGTGGGCAGTCAGAATCCCCAACACAGTATGGAACTGAAAAAATAGAATCCGTACAGTACAGAGCGGCGAGTGTGGCAGGAAAAAGTATAGGGAAAACCACATATCAAGGTGGAAAAAAACTTGCTGGAGTGACCTACAGGAAGATAAAGGAAAGAAAAAGCAGACAGGAAGAAGCGAAAGCTGCCGAAGAAGCAATGGAGCAGGGGGCAGAAAGCGGAAAGAAATTAATCAAGTTGAAACCGGAGCAGGCAGCACTTGCCAAGGAGAATGGTAAACGGCAGGTGAAAGCAGCACCGAGAGTGGTAAAAGTATCCGGTCTGTCTCAAGAAAAAATAAAGACACAGGCATCCATGCAGAAACAGCAGATGGAAAAAAGTCTTCAGGCGATGCAGAAAGCAAGAGCAGCCCAGATGGCAAGAAAGTCAGCACAGGCATCGGCAGAAAGTGGAAAAGCAGTCCTTCAGGTAACTGGAAAGGGTTCAAAGTTATCCGTACAGGGAATTACAGCAGCGATTCAAAAAGGGGTAGTAGCTCTTGAAAAAATGGGAAAATGGATTGCTGCCGGAGGTAGTGCATTTCTTCTGGTATTTATTCTGATTGTGGGAATCATTGCAGGAGCAGCTTTCAGCAGTAATTCGGAAAGCTCCGAATCCCTAAGTGAAGAAGTGCTTGCGTATACTTCTGTGATACAGCAGTATGCATCCCAATACGGCATTCCGGAATATGTGTCTGCGATACAGGCCATCATGATGCAGGAATCTGGAGGCAGGGGAACAGACCCGATGCAGTGTTCGGAAAGTCCATATAATACAAGATTCCCACACACTCCTGGTTCTATTACTGATCCGGATTATTCGATAGAGGTTGGAGTACAGACCTTTGCAGACTGTATCAGACAGGCAGGATGCAGCAGTCCACAGGATCTGGACAAGCTGAAACTTGCATGGCAGGGATATAACTATGGAAATGGCTACATAGGATGGGCATTGCAAAGAGGCGGTTATACAGAAGCCAATGCATTGCAGTTTTCACAGGAACAGGCAGCTTCGCATGGATGGAGCAGTTACGGAGATCCCCAATACGTTCCCCATGTGATGCGGTATTATTCCGGTGGCAGCCTGTTTGCTGGTTTGTTTGGTAATCAGCAGATTGTGTCGGTTGCAATGGGGCAGCTTGGAAACAGTGGCGGTCAGAAGTTCTGGAGCTGGTACGGATTTGACAGTCGGGTAGAATGGTGTGCCTGTTTTGTAAGCTGGTGTGCGGATCAGAGCGGTCTGATTGCAAGTGGGAATGTTCCTAAATTCTCATTGTGCAGTGATGGAGTGTCCTGGTTTCAGGGAAAGAATAAGTGGCAGAGTGGCGGAACAACTCCGACAGCTGGAATGATCATCTTTTTTGACTGGGATCATGATGGAACATCGGATCATGTAGGAATAGTAGAAAAGTGTGAAGGTGGAAGAGTTTACACGATTGAGGGAAATTCCAGTGATCAGGTACGGCAGAGAAATTATGCAGTAGATTACAGTTCTATAATGGGATATGGGGTGATAAATTGATGGTTTCTTTCATAATTTGTTAAGGATTTTATAAGGGAGTTAATGAATCCTTTGGAAAATAGTCACAAAATAGTCACAGTTGATTGATAAATTGTTATTGTAACTTTTAGTGATAGACATATAAAGAGTTAGAAATCTTTATAATTGACTTGAATTAGGAGGTAGTGAATATGAGTGATCAGAATGTAAAAGCAGCACAAAAATATTTAAATGCGATGTTTGGTGGACATAAGGATTGGGTAAAACTGGATGAAGATGGAAAGACCGGAACAGCCGTGATGCAGGGAATCATTCGTGCATTTCAGATTCAGAATGGAATCTCAACGATTACAGGAACGGTTGGACCACTTACTATTAATACCATGAAGAAGTTAGCCATTATTACAAAAATGGATCCGAATGATACTCCGCAGGTTAATGTATGCTTGATTCAGTGTGCTCTGTTTTGCAAAGGATATGCTGCTGGAGGAATTACTGGAATTTATTATACATCAGGAGTAAATGCAGTTAAAAAGATGCAGGAAAATGCAGGACTGGAAGTTACGGGCAAAATTGATTGGAAAGTTTGGTCTGGATTGTTATCCCTAAACTGGTTTACAAAGGTTTCTGGTGGGGATTCCAATATTGTTCTTATTCAACAGCAATTAAATAGTGACTGGTCAGATGTTATTGGTGTTGGACCTTGTGATGGAATTGCCTCAAGACAGACAATTTTGTCTTTAGTTGGTGCATTGCAGGCGGCTGAAGGAGTTACAACTGAATTAATTACAGATTTGAATTCAGTTAATTTTGGCGATGCAACAACAAATGCGTTTCCGGGTACATTACAGAACGGACAGAACTCGACGAAATATGTTCCATTTAATAAGATTGCTCAATACGGACTATATTTTAACGGATATAATCCGGGAAGATTCGATGGCGTGTTTGATTCGACTACAGAGTCAAAGGTGTCAGAATTTCAGGAGTTTTATGGTCTGACAGGAATTGGACTTGTAACAAAAGGAAAAGTAAATGTTTCTACTATGAAATCATTGCTTACGAGTAAAGGCGATACAAACAGGGCAGCAAAAGCGTGTGACTGTGCAACAGTATTAAATAAACAACAGGCATTAGATATAAAAAATGCAGGGTATACTCATGTAGGACGTTATCTGACAGGTTCTGTTGGAAAAGAACATACACCGAAATATTTGACATCAACAGAAGTGAAAAACATTGAAAATGCAGGATTATCGGTATTCCCGATATATCAGGATGGAGGATATGAATTAAACTATTTTAAGGATCCGTCCCAGGGAAGTGTTGATGCACAGACAGCAATTTTAGCAGCCGAGAGAATCGGTATACCAAGTGGAACGACTATATACTTTGCAGTGGATTTTGATTGTTATTCATATCAGATTAATACATTTATTATACCTTATTTTGAACAGATTCACATGATCTTTTTCAGTTCGACAAATGATAAAAATTATAAAGTCGGCATTTATGCACCAAGATATGTATGTACTAAAGTTTATGAAGCAGGATTGGCAAGTAAATCATTTGTGGCAGATATGTCAACTGGATTTAGCTGTAATTTGGGATATTCGATGCCGAAGAACTGGGCATTTGATCAATTTTGTGAGTTGAACTCATTTTCTTCATCACCTTCGTTCCCACTGGATAAAGATGCATATTCAGGGAGAGATACTGGATTTAAAAAGTTCGATGCCGTATCGACAAAAACAGATGAGGAAATAGCGCAAGAAAATCTTCGGGCAAAGGTAAAAATAGCACGAAATCAATATGTCTATAATGTAATGGAGCCGCTTGGTTATCTGAATAAAATTATGGATGTGGGTGTGGAGTATGATAAGGAAATTTCACTGGGAACAATGATGAGTCCTCAAGGAGCAATTGATATTTCTACTAAAATATCCACATCGCTTGAAAGTTCAACTGGTAAAATTTATAATATAAAAGTGGATATAGGAAATGATGGAGAATTGACACAAACTTGCAAAAATCAAATTATGGAGATTTCATCAAATTTATCAGATACAGGTATAGAGGGAGCAGATAACTTTGGAAATACGATAGAAAAAATTGCTTTATCGGTTAAATCTGGTAATATTGCTTTTGAAATAAATAATGTTTTTGCCAATAGTGTAGAGTTTTCCATTGTATTTAGTACATCAGATTTGCTGCCAGAAGAGGAAAAAGAGTGGACAATATCGGTTGCTTTGATTTTTACAATGACATTAAATTCTAATAGTGGTCTTGAATTTAATGTTGTAGAATTCACAAAAGAGCATAGTAATATACTGGCAGGAGCCGTAATATTAGTTCTTGCGGGTGCATTAGTTGTAAATGCAATTCCGTCAATTATTGCTTTATTTTCAGCTGGAGCAGGTACTGTTTTTGGTTTGTTGATTCAAGCGCTGTAAATTGTAAAAGAATAAAAGAGACAATGGCCAGAGGTTCGATTTTATAAAGAGGACCTCTGGCAAAAGGGGGATTAAGAAGAATGCATATTAAATCAATTGTGTCAGATGAGGATAGGGAAGAATTAGAAAGAATGCTTTCGCTTGGGTTTATAATTCCTAATCAATTATTTAAAACAAGACAGAAAAGTAGAATGATTATCTATATTTTTACACCTGTAGAATTTTTACTGTCGATTAATTGTTATCTGTCGGAAAGTTATTTGATGTTTGGAATAGGGATTGGAACTTGTGTGGCTTGTGTGGCTTGGATTATTTGGTATCAAATGATTGGTAAAAATTTTGAAAAAAATGTTCATGAATTTGTCTGGGGTAGATCAGGATATGAAACGGTGGATATCGATGAAAACGCAATTAAAATAGATGAAGATCAAATTTATGAATTTAAAAATATTGATAGAATGTTCTTATATAAAAACTTCTTTTTTTTCATAACAAATGAAAAGAAAATATTTATATTTAAAACGACAGATATGGAGTCGGATGAACTTATAAAAATTATTAAAACAACAGGGATTTTATTTGAAAAAAAAGAAAAACCATTTAATATTTATAAGTATTGTAAAAAAGGAAAAAGTTTTTAAAAATAAGCAGAGGATGGTGGATTTATCATCCTTTTAGAGAAGAGCATGTATTTTAAAGGGAATCTGGTTTTGCAGGTTCCCTTTTTGCCATCAAAAACGTTGATGTTTTATCAAATGACGCTAAAAATAAAAAGAATAATGCAGGGGGTGACATTATTAGTTATCGCTGTAATATTTGGATAAAATATAAATAAAACATAAAAAATATAAATAAATTATAAAATGGCGACAGTTTTTTCTTGTTCAAGTGTTTATTATATAGAGGACAAAATAAGACAGCAAAGGAAGTGGTGCTGTTGCATCGGAAAAATGACACAAAATTAGTGATGTCCATTCGGGAAAAGAATTGAAGGGGATTCTTTTCCCCATTTGTCGTGTTACGAAAGACTGAGGGTAAGAAAATATGCTAGAACTTGCAATCTGTGATGATGACATCATCCTATGTAATTGGTTAGAATAGAAGCTGCTCCATTATGGGAAAGCGAATGACTGTCAGATATCTATAGAAATATACTATTCTGCGGAGCAGCTTCTTAACAGGCTGGAAGAAGAATCCTACGATATGTTATTCCTTGATATTTGTCTGGAACATGAGAATGGAATTGATATCGGAACGGAGATACGAAAGAAAAATTATGGAAAAGAACTGCGGATTACCTATATTTCAACATATCAGGAATATGCTATGAAATTATTCCGTATTCATCCATTTGATTTTCTTGTAAAGCCAATCCGAGAGGAAGAACTTTTCCGGGTGATAGGTGAATTACGGGAACTGTTAAAAGAACGGAAGAAAATATTTGAATATACGGATACAAAAGGAATCCACAAGATTTCTTATGACAAGATCCTGTATTTTTATAGTCTGGGAAAAAGAGTACATATCGTGACATCGGAAAAAGAATATGAATATCGAGGAAAATTAAAGGATGTAGCGGATGTAACAGAAGAATATTTCTTACTGATTCACAAGTCCTATCTCATCAATATGGAACACGTGGAGCATTACGAATATGACAACGTGGTTATGAAAGACAAGACACGTCTCAGTATCAGTAAAGCAAATCGCAAGAAGGTCAGGGAAAGACTATTACAAACGGAGAAGAAAAGATTATGAATATCCATTTGATCACTTATCTGACAAGTAAATTATTCTGGATTTATACTGTGTTCCGTTACAATACCATCCTGTATCCAAAAAATGAGGATACACAAAAGCTATTTGCATATTTTTGTGCATATCTGCTTTCATGCTGGGGAAGCATGCAGTGGGGAACGATGTACGGAGATCTGATCTTTGAGCTGATAGCTCTGTTAATTATAACAGTGGCATATCAGGCAGACTGGCAACATCATGTCTGGAATACACTTATGGTATATATTATGGGAATTTTATGTGATGGGATTCCAATCGTGTTCTTTCAACGGTATGCGGTAGCAAGAAATCCGGTGCATCATCACATGGGACCGGGAACTATTGTAATGGGAAATTTTATATTCTTTTTACTGGAAGTCATTATTGAAAGAAAAGTAGGTGTAAAGAGAAGTTATTATATAAAGAACCGTCATTGGCTTGCTATGCTTTCTGTCCCGGTGATCAGCATTATAGTCTGTATCAGGATATTGCTGCCAGACAGAAGAGGTGTGCGGTCTACGATTGTATTATTCTTACTGTTTATCAATGTGTTTATTTTCTATCTGCACGATGAGGTTCAGAAAAGTTATATTGAAACAGCAAAACAGGAAGAGATGAAAATTCAGATGAGCCAGTATGCAAAAGAACTGGAGATGATGATGAAATCACAGGACAGGCTGAATAAGATACATCATGATTACAAGCACCATCTTACAACAATAGGGGCAATGGCAAAAACGGGAGGAAATGAAGAGATTCTATCGTATCTGAAACAAATGGAGAATATAGCCGGAACAGCCTTATGTCATCATTTATATACAGAAAACCGTAATATGAATAATCTGCTGAATTATATTTTGGAAGATTCGAAATCAGTAATTGAAAATCCGGAGATTTCTGTAGAAATACCGAATCATATAGGGGAAGAATTATTTGATATAAGTATAATAGTGGGAAATCTTATGGATAATGCTATTCGTGGGACAGCAGCTTCAGATGAAAGGAGATTATCGTTTCAGATGTATTATGGAAAAGGAATCATGAATATCCAGATTGAGAATAGCATAAAAGATACACCAAAAGTGCGGAATGGAATTTATCTGACAACGAAAAGCAGGAAAGAAGGACATGGAATAGGATTACAAAATGTGAAACTCGTAGTAGAAAAATATCATGGTCAGATGGAGATCTGCCATACGGAGAAATCCTTTCAAGTGAAAATATTATTATATATGAAATTAGATGAAAAATAGTAAGGCGATGGTGTCTTACTATTTTTTTCGACCGATTTCGTCTATTTTTGCCACCTCAAGGGGCATTTTTACCATTTATGAAAATTTTGTGATTTTTTAGATTATAGTAGTGCCAAAGTCAGAAAAAAGGAGGGTAGCGGTTATTTTGTAAAGGAATTATAGAAAAAGATTACAAGAGGGAGAAAGAGACTATGAAGAGATTTCGAAAGTCGGCTATAGCCTTAGTACTTGCACTCCTGATGGCACTACAGGGAACAGAGCCTATTTTTGTACAGGCAAAAGAGGCCATTGAGGATGTACAGAAGAATGCAGATTTCTCCAGACCAGAGGCTTTGACGGAAGAGGAAGCAGGGATTACAGATTCCACATCTGGAGAACAAGATAAGAGTCAGCAGTCTGATGCGGACGTACAAAATGAAACGACGCCATCAGAAGATACAGAGACGCAGGAAGAACAGACAACTCCAGCGGAAGAAACAGAAGAAAATCCGCAGGAAAAAGAAGTGGAGTTGAAAGAACCACAGGATTACTATCCGATTCCAGAAGAACCGGAAGGTGAACTGATTGATTATGATGCCATTTCCAAGACTTATAAGACAGGGGACAAGCAGTATACAACCGTTTATGGAGGTTATGTCGGAACTTATAAGAATGAGGATGGAGATACCGAGCTGGTTGATAATACACTTGTAAAACCAGAAGAAGCAGATACTCCGGCATCCGAAGAAGCACAGGAAGCCAGCAGTGTAGTGGCAACTGAAGAAAAGGAAGAGAAAACAGAAGTTTATCAGAACAAGGCAAACGATTATGCTATCCTTCTTCCGGAACAGATGTCAGAAGAGAATGGTGTAACGATTGAAAATGGAAAGACCAGAATCGGGATCATTCCGGTAGATGGAGATTATACACATTCCGTTATTAAAGACAATGCGATCCTTTATAATGAAGTTTACGAGGGCGCAGATGTTCAGTATACAGTACTGGATTCCAGCATTAAGGAAGATATCGTACTTCAGCAGCCAACAGACAGGGAAGTCTATGAATACGAGCTGCAGATTCCGGGGTATCAGGCAGAAGTAAAAGACAATCAGGTCTATATCTATCCGGAAGGGAAGACAATCAAAGATGCGAAGTATCTTCTGGAGACGCCATCAATGGAAGATGCTGCCGGGGAAATCAGTTTCCTGATCACATTGGAACTTCGGGAAGAAGATGGAAAAACAATCCTGACCGTAAAACCAGATAGGGATTGGCTTTCGGCAGAAGAACGTCAGTATCCGGTCAGGATCGATCCGACACCAGTAGAGATTCAGAAGAGTTCCTTTAACATGATCGGTGTGGAAGAGGGAAGTCCTACCAGTCAGATTGGTGACAACAATTATCCGTATGTCGGATTTGATGATGGTATTAAGTCTGGGAACCTTGCAGGATTTGGTACTGCACACCAGAACTGCCGGACTTATATCAAAGTAAATTCAAATTTTAGTCAGATTCCGAAAGATTCCAAAATTGACAGTGCAACATTTGCAGTCAGTCAGAAAACTGCATACAGTGGTGGTGCATCCCAGTTTGGACTTTATCGTGTAGATCAGTCGTGGAACACCTCCATCACATGGAAAACAAAACCAGTAAATCTTACGTTTCAGGATGTACAGAATGCAAGTACCAGCAGGAACAGCTATATCAATTATGACGTCAAAGATCTGGTCAATGACTGGGTGCAGGGAACTCATGCGAATAACGGATTTGCACTGGTAGCCATTGCCGAGGCAAATAACCTTGGAGCTTCTATGCAGTGTGAGGTACTGAATAACAGGGCATCCGTTTATGGACCGAAACTCAGCATCCAGTGGTCACCGGCTGAAGATCCATATCTGCGAGATATGTCACTGGATGAAACAACGATCCTGCTTCGCCCGATGACAGAAAAGAATACAAATGGAAAGCTGAAGTTTGATGCCGTATTTGCAGACGGAATTGCAAAGAGCAAATCTACAGTAGAATATTATCTGCTTCCAGATGAGGAAAATGAAGAACATCACGAAACAGATGCAAAACCATTGTATTCCTATCCAGACAGTACTGAATACAATAAGCAGTTCCCGGAGGCGAATAAGTATTACAGCAAAGATTCCAACTGGCAGAGTGCACTGTATTCAGGGCTGACGAAGGACAAGCTTTATAAGATCAAAGCAAAAGCATCGAAAGAGATTGATGGAAAGCTGGAAACAGGAAAAGAAGTGACCAGTGACAGCTTTGTGATCTATGAAGTGAAGCAGTTTGATACATTCCCGAAGATTGCAAAATATTATGGTGTTCCGCTTAAGAACATTATGAAAGACAATCAGGTTATGGACGCACTGGTAGTCGCAAATAACACGATCTTTATCCGTAACCCACAGACAAATGTTCCATATAGTCCTGCACCGCTTACCGATCAGGATAAGATGCGGATTGACGGAGCATTGATGGGAAGAGGCCTGCACTGTGAATTTGGATTTGAACCAGTCAACTTAAATACTGGTAACTTCTACATGGATCAGTCCGATGCGACGATGAATGAACTGAATGGAGAATTCTCCATTACAAGAAGCTACAATTCCAAAGGAACAGACCAGCATTCCATGTTCGGACGTGGATGGAGCTTTAACTATGACCAGTCACTTTCTCAAATGGAGGACGGAAGTCTTCTGTATATGAGAGGGGACGGAAGTTATCTGATCTTTGATAAGAATGAAGATGGAAGCTACACTACTCCGGATGGTTATGTATATGATTTAAAAGCAGTCAGCTATAAAGATACAGACCATGACTACATCGGATGGGAACTGACAGATGCGGATCAGAGCGTCTGGTCATTTGATAAATATGGAATTTTACGTTATGTAACGGATGTGAATGGATTTAAGACAGTATTAGATTATGACGATGATTATAATCTGAGTAAGATTACAACACCATCCGGAAAAACATTCGGGGTAAAACAGGATAAATTCGGGCATATCAAGGAACTGTCTCTTCCAGATGGTGGAAAAGTTTCTTACAAATATGATGAGCAGGGAAATCTGATATCTGTAACAGATCCGAATGGAACAACAAAAGAGTACAAATATGATGATGACAGCCGTATGACAAGCTGGAAAGATGAGAATGGCAATACGGTTGTAAAGAATACTTACGATAAAGAAGGAAGAGTTGTAGAGCAGACTGATGCAGAAAAAGGAACGGCAACTTTCAAGTACGGAAAGAGTTCTACTACAACAACGGATAACGAAGGAAATAAGACCGTTTATCATTATGATGATCAGTACCGCACAACATCCATTGAATATCCGGATGGAACAACCTGTGAAAAGACTTATAATGCAGAGAATCAGCTTGCTTCCGAAACGACAGCAGCCGGAACAAAAACTTACACTTATGATACATTTGGCAATGTAGCAACGGAGACAAGAGAGGATGGAAAGACAGCCTCTTATACTTATAATGAGCAGAATAAGCTGACCAGTGCAACTGGATATAACGGAGCAACGGTTACTTACAGTTATGACGGTAATGGAAATATGGTCACATCTACAAAACCGGATGGAACAGCCATTACCTATACTTACGATGACAAACATCGTATGGTATCCCAGACAGACGGCAGAGGTGTCACAACAACGTATTCGTATGACGGACCGAACATGACCGGATATGTGGATGGAAATGGAGCAGCATGGGGATTCACGTATGACGCGATGAATCGTGCAGTTACCATGACAGATCCACTTGGAAATGTAACCTCGAACAGTTACGATGCGAATGGCAATCTGACTTCCAAGACAGCAGCCGATGGCGGTGTGACCGCTTATACGCTGGATGGTGTGGGAAATATTACAGCAAGTACTGACGCACTGGGGAATACCACCACTTATACTTATGATAAGATGTACAACATGACCAGTGGTACAGATCCGAAAGGAAATCAGATCAGCTACGTTTATGATAAGAATTATCAGCAGGTCAAAGCAACCGATGCAAAAGGAAATACAATTACTTATAAGTATGACAGCATGGGACGTGTCATAGAAGAGAGTAATAAAGATTTTGGAACAAAGCTCTATGAATATGACAAAGCAGGAAATCTGAAAAAATATACCGATGGAAATGGAAATGCAACCGTATCCAAGTTTGATTCTCTTGGACAGGTGCTTCAGTCCAAAGATGCAGTTGGTAATATAACCAAATATGAATATGACGCATTAGGAAATGAAACCAAGATTACTTATGGAGATGGAAGCAGCCATTCCAAGGAATATGATAACTGCGGAAGACTCGCTAAAGAGACAGATGAATTAGGTGCAGTTACCACTTATACTTATGATGCGGCAGACAATCTGGTATCAAAATCAGATGACAGTGGAAGAACCTGGACTTATACCTACGATAATACAGGAAACCGCTTAAGTGAAACCAACCCAGAAGGTGGAACTACCACATATACTTATGATAAAGCAGGAAATCTGGTATCTTCTACCGATGAAGAGGGAAGAACAGATACTTATGCTTACGACAAGGCAGGAAATCTGACTACATCCAAAGATGCCCTTGGATATACCGTATCCATGAAGTATGACTTAAATGGAAATCTGGTATCCTCTACCGATGAAAATGGAAATACCAGTACCATGACTTACGATGGTAATGGAAACATGACATCGGTAAGCGATGCAAAGGGCAACATTACAGCAATGAAATATGATTCCACCGACAATCTGGAACAGACGGTGGATGCCCTGAAAGGAAAGACCACTTACGAATACGATTCACAGGGCAACAGCACAAAGATGACAGATGCCCTCGGCAATGCGTATAGTTATGTGTATGATAAAGAGGGAAATAACACATCCATAATACTGCCGACAGGGGACAAGGTGCTGATGGAGTACGATGCCATCGGACAGCTTGTAAAATGTACGGATGCACAGGGACTCGTAATTACCTATCAATATGACGGAGCAGGCAACCTGATCCATTCCTCCGACAATGGTGGAAACAGTATGGATTATACTTATGATGGTGCCGGAAATGTACTGACACAGACCGATGAACTTGGCAGGACAGCAACATACAAGTACGATCAGTACGGCAGACTCCTGAAACTTACTGAAGCAGACGGAAGTATCACATCTTATGAATATGATGTTATGGACCGCATTACAGCGGTAACGGATGCGGAAGGTCATAAAACAACCTTTACCTACGATAAAGTCGGCAACCAGTTATCCATGACAGAAGAAGAGGAAGCCACATATAAATACGCTTACGATAAGAAAGACCGGGTTATTTCTCAGACAAATCCACTGGGAGCATCCAGCACCTTTAAGTATGACGGAAATGATAATGTGACGGAATCTGTCGATGAAAACGGTACGGTTACCAAGTATGCTTACGATAAAAATGACAATCTCGTATCCCAGACAGACGGAAATGGAAATACGACAACCTACCAGTATGATGAACTGGACCGCAAGATCGGTGAGACTTCTCCGTTAAAAGAAACAAATGAATACCGTTATGATGCCATTGGAAATCTTACCAAATCAAAAGATCCGATGGGACTCATTACCGAATACAAATATGACAGCCTGAGTAACATGACGGAACAGATTTCTCCAAAGGGAGCAGTTACCAAATATGATTACGACAAGCATGGCAATGTCATTTCTGTAACGGATGCAAAGGGAAATGAGACACAGTACAGTGTTGACCTGAATGACAATGTCACAAAGATGACACAGGCGAATGGTGGAGAGTATACCTATAGTTATGATAAAGCCGGACGTCTGAAGAGTATGACCAGTCCACTGGGTTATACTAAAAATTTCTCTTATGATAAAGTGGACAACGTGGTAAAAGAAAGCGACAGCTTAAAGAGTACCACTACTTATACTTACGATAAGCTCCATAAGATGAAGTCTTCTACCAATGCACTGGATGGAACAACCAGCTTTTCTTATGATAAGTATGGCAATCTGGTGAAGGAGACAGATCCGCTTGGACGGAGCAATACCTACAGTTATGACCTGGCAGGTCAGATGACTTCTGCAGCTGATCCGCTTGGTAAGATAACTGCTTACACTTACGACCCGGCAGGAAATATTACTGAGATCACCAAACCGGGTGGAAGAAAGACCAGCTATGGATATGATAAGAATTATAATGTTACATCTGTAACAGATCCGATGGGCTATGTTGCAAAGACAGTCTACGATAAAGACAACCGTGTAACAGAAGAGACCGATGCACTGGGGCAGAAGGAATCCTATACCTATGATAAGGACAGCAGGGTAACTTCTATTACAGACAAGCGTGGATTCACAACGGGATTTGATTACGATGCACATGGGAATATTCAGGTTGTTACAGATAAGACCGGATTAAAGAGCCATCTGGAATATGACAAGAATGACAACCTGACCAAAGTAACTGATGCCCTTGGCGGTGTAACAACTTATGGTTACGACAACATGGATAACCTGGTGACCTTCACCAATGCAGCAAATAAGACAACGAATTATACTTATGACTTAGAAGGCAACCTGACATCCATCAAAGATCCGGCAGGAAGAACGGAGAAATTCGACTATGATGAAAAAGGCAGACTGACCGGACATACACAGGCAAGCGGCAAGAAAACCACGTATGATTACGACAAACTGAATGACCTGTTGGAGAAATCTTATCAGGACGCAAAAGGCGAGACATCCGAAAAGGACGTGACCTACGCATATAACAGTGCCGGGGAACGGGTATCCATGAAGGATCAGACAGGCAAGAGCAGCTACGAATACGATGCACTTGGAAGAATCACCAAAGTGACAAGCGGTTCGAAAAAGGATGTCAGCTACGTTTATGATGACGCAGATAATCTGCAGGCAATCGTATACCCGGATGGGACAAAGATCAGCTATGAATACGACTTAAATGATAATCTGGTAAAACTGACAGACCGTAATAGAAAAGTAACCACTTACAAGCATGATGCACTGAACCGTGTGACAGAAGTTACTAGAAGTAATGGAACAAAGACGGAAGTATCTTACGATGCAGAAGATCATATCACAAAGATTGTGAATACCTGTGGTTCCTGCGGCAAAGTAATCAGTACTTATGAGTACAAGTACAATGATCAGGGATATGTAGTTGGAGAAACAGCTACGGAACTGGAAGCTGGAACAAGAAAGACGCCAAGCTGGGAAGACTGGTACAACTGGGGCGATACACAGAAAGAGACAGACAAAGCAGACTGTGAGCATCAGGAAAAAGAGATCCAGACGACACGTACCTATGAATACGATGACAACTGGGAACTGACACGCTGTACAGAAAAAGCAGAGGGCGGTAAAAAGACAGTCCATAATTATACTTATGACAAGATTGGAAACCGGACCTCTTACGAGAAGATCGAGGATGGTGTCAGCAAAGCAAAATATAACTATAAGTACAACGATTCCAACCAGCTCATCAAACGCACCAATGCAAAGATCTGGGGCGATCCGGGAACAACCTACAGCTATGATAAAGATGGCAATCTGATCCAGGAATGTGATAAGACAAACAGTGCAGATCCGGTTACTTATGAATACACAGCAGAGAATCGTTTGGCAGTAGTAAAACAGGGTGGAACAGTCCTGATGGCAGCCATGTACGATGGAGATAACAACCGGGTATTCGAACTTGATAACACCTATAAATGGGAAGACTGCTATGGCGATGAAGTCCTGATCCCGGCGAACCAGCGTACCGAAGATGGAAACAGCCCGAAAGAGCAGCTTGCCTCTCTGGTAAAAGGCGGTTCCAATGCCAAAGGATACACACTGACAGAGTATATCAACGATATCAATCGCGAGAATACAGAAGTCCTTGCAGAGTATGGAGCAGACGAGAAAGTACGTCAGGCTTATACTTATGGAGAAAGTGGAATCGGAGAACGGGTAAGCGTTGATAAATCGGAAGAAAGCAGTTATTATTTATATGACGGAAGAAACAGCGTGACCGGAATCCTGACCGAAACAGCTAATCTGACGAACAGTTATCAGTATGATTCATACGGTAACCTTACATCAGGAACAGCAGACGGTGTCAATTACTACGGTTACAATGGGGAGTCCACAAATGTAAAAACAGGACTTCAGTATCTGCGGGCAAGATACTATAACGCAGAGAACGGAACCTTTACAACTGAAGATAGTGACCTTGGAACGACAGAAAATCCACTGACCAGAAACCGCTACGATTATACGACCAATAATCCGCTGAATTACAGTGATCCGACAGGACATTCATTGTGGAGCAGGATTAAGAGTACAGCTAAAAAAGCAGCGAAAGCAGTCAAGAGTGTCGGCAAGAAAATCGTTAATACTGCGAAAAAGGTAGTCAAAACAGTAGTAAATACAGCTAAGAAAGCAGCAAAAACTATTGTTAACACAGTGAAGGGGGTAGCAAAAACTGCCAAAAATGCAGCTAAACATGCAAAACAGACATATCAATCTGTGAAAAATCGTGTAACCAGTAGCAGTACATATCAAAAGATCACATCCAGAGGAAGTCAGTTTATTCGTTCTGTAAGCAATGGGGTACAGAAAATTGGAAAAACTTATACATCTTTCAAATCCTATGTTTCAGAAAGAACGGCAGAAATCCGCTCAGAAGTGGTACGACATATGTGTACGACAACAAATCGTATTACAGATAAGCTTGGAAAAGTAGACTGGAATGCGGTGAAAAAAGTAGCCATTGGTATAACTGCGGTTACAGTTTCTGGTCTTGTAGTTGCTGCAACAGGCGGTTTGGCTGCAGGAGCAGTTCTGGCAGCATTGCCAGCAATGGGTGGCTTAGGAACGGCGATGGTTTCAGGAGCAGTTATTGGAGCTATTGGTGGAGCTTCATATAGTGCAGTGAATTCAGGTTTGTCTGGAAATAGTCTGAAACAAGTAGCAAAAGATACGTTAGTCGGTGGTATTGCAGGAGCAGTGACAGGTGGCGTTATGGGTGGCCTTAGTTATGGGGCTGGGAAACTTTTGAATGTAGTAAGGAGTGCAGGAAGTACCCATAATGATGGGATTGATAAATCGTTTAAAAAATTAGTTGCAGAAGTAACCGAAACAAAATTGCCAGAAGGCACTTGGGAAAAACCACCATTAGAGCGAGGAGATATTATTGACAAAGCTATGGGAAATAACTTGGGACACAATTTCCCGACCATAGATAAAGTAGAAAATGGTGTTGTGACTAGTGTTAAAAGCCGAGACTTAGGTGCAAAGACTTATCAAAATGGTAATAAATTGGAAAAGGTAATTGTCAAGGACATTAATAAAGTTTCAGGATTTATAGGAGAAACATTTAATGGTAAATTTGTTAATGCGGAAGAAATAGTGGGTAGACAATTACAAGTAGTTGTTCCAAATGTAACATTAAGCGAAGCTCAGATAAATGCAGTTAATAATGCTACAAAACATGGTATTGATAAAGGTGTTAAACTCATTATTACAGTAGGAAAATAATAGCAAAGTAAATAGCTTAAGGGGAATATTTTATTCCCCTTAAGTAATAGAGAGGAGAAAACGGATATGATTTCTGTATATTATAATCAAAAATATGGTTTCTTAATTGTGCCTAATGCCATTGAAAGGTTTATGGGATGTTATATTTCTATCGAACCTACAATTGAAATTATGGCTGAAGAAACAATAGATAAGATAGGCTGTGCAATTAGAAAAGGAATAAAAATTGCAGAAAGTTTCCCAAAAGTAGACGAATCTCAATTAAACAATTTTTGGAAACAAACAAAATATAAAAGTTTTCCAACATTTTCCAAGAATTATCAAAGAATTGATTTGAAACAAAATGGAGATGAATTAGAAATTAGAAGATGGGAACGGAATAATAGAGGGGGATATTCGCGAAAAACGGAAGAAAAAGATTATATTAATTTTATAGAAATGTCGGATTATGAATTGGGCTTGTTTATAAAAAAAATGTTTGAACCATGTGAAATTAGAATTGATGAAACAGAAAGATTTGAAACATTAGAGGGGAAAATAATTAGTTATTCGATTCCAAATGAGCATTATAAAAATATTGGTGATGGTCATACAGATTCTTATATGACATATAGAAATGAAGATTATGATAAGTTGTATATTTCTTTTTTGATAGGTGATGGAACTGATTGTACAGATGAAGTAAGCATAAAAAATCATTACAAAAAAATATACAAGCAAATGTCGAATATTAAATTTGAAAGTAAATGTAATAAAAAATATGTACATTTTTTAACAGAAAATGGAGAAGTATTGCTGAGTTTTATTGATAATGGTTATGTGGAGTTTTTTATGTGCATTCCATATAATATTGAAAGAAAAGTTCAAAAGGAGTCAATAGAACAGTATTTAAAAATGTTATTTTCGATAAAAATTGAAGATAAATAAAGCGTGAAGGAGAGAATATGCAAAAGAAGAATTGTGTTTTGTGCATAAGTATAGGAATTATAGTATGTATATTGTTATCAGCTTGCTCCAGACAACCAGACTTTGATGCCAAATCCTACGTCCAAAGTTCTCTTGATGCACACTATCATGGAGAATATAAGGACTATGCGAATCTGTTAGAAATCTCGGAAAAAGATGCCAAGAAAGAAATCGAAGAGGATTTTAATGAGAGTATCCAACAGCAATTTGATGATTCCGATAACATTACGGATAAAGGAATTGCTGATTATGCGGAAAAACTGACAGAAGTAAAGAAACTGGCAAAATACAAAGTACAAGATGTGAAAGAAGAGGATGGAGTCTATACAGTAAGTGTACAAGTTGAACCATCCAATGTATTTCAGACATTGCAACAAAGCTCTACAGAGGTAAGCAATGAAAAAATAAAGCAGGGATTGGATGGAAATGATCCGGAAGTCTTTGCAGCTGTATTAACAGAAAGTGTCCAGAAGAGTCTTGAAAAGAACAGATATGGAAAAGCTGTTACTGTAAACGTATCCGTGGAAAAAGATAACTCAGGAAAATATGGTCTTTTGGATACAGAGATGAATAAGTTGGAAGCAGCGATGTTCCCAACAGAATAAGAATGAATGGAAAGCTATCAGAGGAAAAAAACTGGTAGCTTTCTTTTAAACTCCAAGACAAGAAAACTTGTTAAAAAAGCTATTGTAATAGTAGAAAAATTATAATAAATAATGGATGACAAGAGTCTTTTATTCATTATGAGAAAAAGAAGGAATCTCCTATGAACCAACAAGAAATATTCACGTAAGATGGAAAAAAGTGCTGTAATCGAAGAGGTTG
This sequence comes from Dorea sp. OM07-5, assembly GCF_003481355.1. NCBI lineage: Bacteria > Bacillati > Bacillota > Clostridia > Lachnospirales > Lachnospiraceae > Dorea > Dorea sp. OM07-5. The sequence goes on from NZ_QUKZ01000024.1 coordinate 19,064, forward strand.
CAGCATTTTTTTCTTCGACATTTTTCGAACATTATAACGTACCTATCCGGTCACCGCCATGCTCCGATTTGATTTCTATATCAAAAATCAGATCGGAGGAAAGATAAATGGCTTATAACAAGACAAGTGAAGAACGAAAGTGGAATTATTGGAAAGAACAGGAAGAAAAGAAATTGCGTGAACTGGGAATGGAAGAAGAGAAGATCCAAAAGCTGCGCCAGATGGACAGGGAAGACTTTCTGGAAGAGCGCAGATACCGGGAACATCTGGATGAAACGATGCAGGATATGGATTCCATAAAAGAAAAGGACAGCGAGCTGTTTGCAAGGGATGTAAAGGAGCTTCTGGATCACATAGGTGATAAGCGAATCTATGAACTATTGAAAGAAACGGAGCATCAGACACTGGAAATCCTCTTACTCAGTACATGGGGATATTCTGGAAGAGAAGTTGCTAAGATTATGGGAATGGCAGAACAGACGATTTATACCAAAAGAAACCGTTTGAGAAAAAAATTAAAAAATTTATCAAAAATTGAATAATTATGGCGCTTTTCGTCGGCTATTTAATAGGCAGGTAAATTTTGCCAGTGTACTTTGACAACCTCATACCAGCATTACAGGTACGTTCCCGTAAGTAGAAGCGTGGCAGGAAGACGCGAGGACAGATGAAAAGGGCATGGAAGAAATTAGACCAGAAAGTGAGAGGCAGAGTTCTTTTGTGGCGTTTTCGTTTCGAGCGAATCATCTTTAACTGAAACAGGACCGTGGCGGTCTTTTGCGAGGATCACTTACGAGGGGATAATGATACATAGGAACTGCCAGTGAGCAGAGGATGGACTTTGGGTTGTAATCAGCAAGACCTTTAGAAAATCC
>NZ_QUKZ01000024.1:19948-21450 GCF_003481355.1 Dorea sp. OM07-5
CAGCAAGACTTTTAGAAAATCCGTGAGCGGTGCAATGCCAAGCATCCGCCTGTAATGTTCCCGTAAGGCAATGGGGGAGTCGAGGACAAATACAACGCCAAAAATCAAAAGTATAAGAAATCAAGGAAGAATGTGTCGTTGATATCAGATACATACGGCTGTAGGGAGAAATCCTTTACAGCCGTATTGATGTGATATCAGCACGCATATCAGGTAACAAATTATGTATTACACAAGAGAATATCTCAATAGAGCGCATCGAGAAATTGATACTATTTTCCGAGTGCTGTTCCCGGAACATGGAATGGCAGTAAGGGAAGAACAGATTATGTTATGCCACAAAATGCTGGATAACCTGCTGGGAAGAAACATAGCACTGTGTGACGCGGGTGTCGGTATCGGCAAGACGTATGCCTATCTGGTGGCCTGTGTTCTGATGAGAAAATATTCCCTCCTTGCAGAAGGATGTTCCCCTTATGAGCAGCGTCCGGTCGTGATATCCACTTCCAGCATTGCACTCCAGAAAGCAATTCTTACAGAATATATCCCTTTTCTCTCCCGGATTCTTCAGGAGAACGGGACGATTCAGGCCCCTATTAAAGCTGTGATACGAAAAGGGAAAGAGCATTTTGTCTGCGATGAGAGGTTGGAGCACCGAATCGTTGCAATCGAAGAAAAAAACAAAAATGCGTTGCAGAAAGAAGCTCTGCTGTCGTTGAAAGAACATTATGATATGGACGAAGTGTCCAACTTAAGTGGGTTTGACAGAAGGATGGTGAGTGTACCGAAGTTCTGTTCGGGAGACTGCCCGAAAAGAGGCTCATGCAGGTATCAGCAGTATCTGGAGCGTTCCAGAGATCATGAAATGTTCATTCAGATCTGTAATCACAATTATCTGCTGGCTGATGGTTATCACAGGCTGCAGGATTACCGCCCGTTATTAAAAGACTACCGAGCATTGATTGTCGATGAAGCACATAAGCTGCCGGATGCGGCAAAGCAGATGTTTGGGAAGAGCCTCTGTTATGACGATATCCGAGAAATCTGCTTTTATCTTGGGAATGAGTACCAAGGCCCGGAGATAAGAAAACTGTCCGGGACGATCCGGATGGTGCTGGACATCATAGGAGAAAACCACAGAACCAGATATGGGATAAAAGAAGAATTCCACATGACAGAAGAGTGTGCAATGTATTTATATGAGGGGATACAGACCATGAATAAGATCATAGAAAAATTAGAAAAGAAGATTCCAAAGTGGATCAGAAACAAGCTGGAAGAAACCAAAAGTGTGCTGGAATGCTTTTTCCATCAGGATAAGAAGTATGTGCTGCATCTGAAGCAGGACCATGACCACCGGATTATATTGTGTGCATCCAGCAGACGGATTCCACAGTATCTGGACCAGATGTTATGGAGCAGAGGAATGGGAGCGATTCTGACAAGCGGAACTTTAAAAACCGGACAGGGATTTTCCCACATTCGGAAAATGACAGGATTAC
>NZ_QUKZ01000025.1:0-356 GCF_003481355.1 Dorea sp. OM07-5
GTTTCACAGCGTGCGGTTGCTTCCAGAAACTTATTATAAAAATTAAAATAGTTATTCAGATAGTCCTCATAACTTCGTTTCTGATCTGTCTGTTCAATCTTTTTACCAAGAGCTTCAATCTGACCTTTGATTTCCTCCGTATTCTTCTGCATATCGCTTTCCAGCTTATTCAGGGAAATGCTCTGCTTATCAAGAGAGCTCTGGATACTGGCAAGTTCGGATTGTACCTCGCTTAAATCCACTTGATTTACAATAACCGTACTTCCCGGCGATTCATTATTGTTAAGTCCTAATATCTCTTTTCCGATATTTTTAAACGTACCGAAAAATGCTTTTCCTGCATCCCAGTCTTCTTT
>NZ_QUKZ01000025.1:366-20802 GCF_003481355.1 Dorea sp. OM07-5
AGTACCGAAAAATGCTTCTCCTGCATCCCAGTTTTCTTTTTTTGCTGTCTCATATGCATTCATTCCGCCGCGGACAACGCAGCCCATTCTCTCAACAATTCCTAAGATGTCAAATGCTTCCACCTGCTGCATCTGCGTCACCGGCGCTACGCCCGCCAGCATACACACGATCAGCAGCGTGCTTATAATCCTCTTCCACGCTCGTTTCCTCATAAACTACCTCCTTTTCGTACCAAATCTGATACTTATATAAAGGCAGAAAAAGGAAAATCCTTTCACTTATACGTTCAATCATCATTGAAAATTTCTTAACTTATAACACTGCAATACAAAGATTTGTAACGCAGAGATGCTGTGGATATATAATTTACAAGTTTTATATTATACGTTAAAATATAAACATGATTTTTAAGAAACGAGGGAAATAGAATGGCAACTACAGAAGAACATTGCACAGGCTGTGAGAACGCCTGTCCGATCAATGCATTAAGCTGTGCAAAGGGACGCGCTCTTCACGGAATTGCTGAGACAGCAACGAAAGAAACTCTTGTCCGGAAGCTGATCCGCTGCGGTGCACGCGCCGGACAGATTGCAGATGATCTCGACAGTTGGGGACTGGAAGAAGATATGGTAATCAATGGTTTGAACAGTGAACAACAGACACAATTATCCGATGCTCTGGATAAATTAGACGAATTATGGAAGAAGAATTTCGGGTAAATCAGAGAATAAAGAACTTTTCGTTTCCATAGCAAGCGAAAAAATGAAGAAATAAGAGAAAAGGCAAGGCACGATTCTTAAGAGTCATGCCTCGCCTTTTTATTTTTTATTTTTTTACCGGAAAGTACATACTTTCCTTAATTTCATTCAATCTCTATGCTCAAACTCTAAGCTGTCGCTTTCTTATCGTCCGTTTTTTCAAGCAATTTCTTCACTCCCTGAATAGCTACAAGCACACCAAGAATCAGCAGTAATACCGCAAAGATAAGCTGTAAAGTATTTCCAACATCCAGTCCGGTTGTCATGAATGCTTTGCTTAATTTAACGATTGTCATGCTAAGTGCTGTAAATGTAACTGCCATCATGAATACCATTGGTCCCCAGAGCATGAATCCCTGACGTTTTGTTTTCTTTAAGAATACAGCGCAGGCTACCAGTGCAAGTACAGATAATAACTGGTTTGCTGAACCAAACAGTGGCCAGATCTCTGCATATCCGACTTTTGTAAGTAGATAAGCAAGTACTAAAGTAATGATGGTTGCAAAATATTTATTTGTTACTACTTTTAAGAACGGACTCATGTTGTCCTGATCTACATCGTCATCAAGGAAGAATTCCTGGAAAGAAAGACGTCCTACTCTGGCTACAGAGTCAAGTGATGTCAGTGCAAATGCAGATACTGCAAGGTTGATAAGTGTAAATACAAGGCTATGTGGTAAACCAACCACTGACAGGAAGTTTGCGATTGCTCCCGCAAAAATCTGTGGCTGTGTTGTCAATCCCTGTGCTGCTGCTTCACCTTTTGCAAAAGAAGCAACTGCGATCAGTGCTATAACTGCAAGCATACTCTCCATTAACATTGCTCCGAAAGATACAGGAAGCATGTTTTTCTCATTCTTGATCTGTTTAGAAGCAGTACCGGAAGATACCAGTGAATGGAATCCGGAAACTGCACCACATGCGATTGTTACGAATAAGATTGGGAACATATACTGTCCGTCAACATTAAAGCTTGTAAATGCTTTCAGGTTGCAGGATGGATTTGATACAAATACACCAATAACTGCTCCAACGATCATGAAGATCAACAGATAACTGTTCAGATAATCTCGCGGCTGAAGCAATGCCCATACCGGCGCCACACTGGCAACCAGGATATATGCAAAAATGATGACATGCCATACTCCAAGGCTTAAGTATACCGGGAAATGAAGTCCAAGTGCTACTGCTAATACTAATAATACAATTGCTACTGCTGTGTTTACCCATTTGTTGAATTTTGTATATTTCAGGAACATTCCAAGTCCGACAGCTTCAATGATAAATAACATAGAAGTTGTTGCTACAGCTCCGTTTGCAACTACTTTTGTAATCTTTCCGGCTTCATCTGCATTGAATCCGTTAAATGTTCCGGCTACAACATCTGCAAATGCTGCTACGACCAGAATACAGAACAGCCAGCAGAATAACAGGAATAATTTCTTTCCTAATTTTCCAATATACTCTTCAATAATGTAACCGATTGTACGTCCTTTGTTCTTAACAGATGCATACATAGATGCAAAATCCTGAACAGCGCCGAAGAATACACCACCGACCAGGATCCAAAGCAGAACCGGAAGCCATCCGAAAATGGCTGCCTGGATTGGTCCGTTGATCGGACCTGCACCTGCGATTGATGCAAACTGATGTCCAAATACTACGTTTGTGTCAGCAGGTACATAATCAACTCCGTCTTCCATCTCATATGCCGGAGTTTTGGCATTCGGATCAATGCCCCATTTGTTTTGAAGATAACGGCCATACAGAAGATATGCTCCTCCGAGTACAACAATGGCAATTACCATCATCAATATTCCACTCATAAAGTAATTCCTCTTTTCTTTTTATTATTTATTAGTAATCTATATAAAAAAACGCCTTTGCTGTCCTTCCGGACAACAAAGGCGGAACTTTCCGTGGTACCACTTTGTATTATTGTAATTATTGCTAATTACAATCACTTGTTACTGTCTACCCAAAATATTTTATGCAGATTCTTTATTATAATCTGTCTGTTCAACTTCTGAATAAAATTTTCTTTAAACAGTTTCTTCTGTAACGTGAAGATTACGTCCCTGCCTACTTTTTATGCTCTTCCTGATTCCGTCTGTTCAGCGGGATGCTCCTGGGTGATATCTCAAAAGTCTTTCTGTCGTTTCACACCAACCAACGACTCTCTGAATTCCGGATGTTTTGTGACGTATCCCTTTCATCGCATTTCTTATATATATGTTTTTATCAATTTATTTTTTATACATAATGTTTTACACTTTTTTGTTTTGAATTTCAAGATTATATTTCAACAACTTTATTGATTTTTCCGAGTATTTTTTATGCATATTTATAAAATTTTCGTTAATAATATACTTTTCTGTTCCATTTACAACATGCATTTGCATTATTGTAAGAATGACCATTGAACATCAGCCTGATATTATGCTTCTTTATTCCACAGGCAATGCTTATATTCATAATGAACTTTTTAATAACATCTGCGAACTAAAAAACATTTCCTGGCAAGCACATCGTGTTTTCAGTTTTTGCCTCTGGCATTATATACTGTGAAAAGGTATAATAAATTGTAACTTATAATATACATATTCTACTGCTCCGACCTGGAGTTTACAGAATATGAAAAAGTATAATAACAGGTGATATTATGCAAATAACTTACATTAACCACAGTGGATTTTTGGTTGAAACTGCGGACTGCTACTACATTTTTGACTACTATAAAGGGGAGCTTCCAAAACTTGATAAGAGTAAAGAGGTTATCGTCTTTTGCAGTCATTTTCATCCGGATCATTTCAATCCAAAGATTTTTAAGATTCTGAATGATATGGAAATGACTTATCAGGCAGTTTTAGCGAAAGATATCAGCAAAAAGAAGTACCCGGCAGGAGTGAAGATCACAACTGCTCATCATGATCAGGAATATATTCTTGACAACGGTACGCGCATCCATACACTGCTTTCTAACGACAGTGGTGTCGCATTTATCGTCAAAACAGACGATGGCACGATCTACCATGCCGGTGACCTGAATGACTGGTATTGGGAGGGCGAGCCTGATGAAGACAACCGCCAGATGACCTCTATGTATCGTGCTGAGATTAACAAGATCAAGGGCGATCATTTTGATGTTGCTTTCGTCCCTCTTGATCCAAGGCAGGAAAGCCACTATGCAGACGGAATGATTTATTTTCTGGATAATATAGACTGCAAAAATGTTTTTCCAATGCATTATTGGAATAAGCCGGATATAATCACCAGATTCATTACCGAATATCCACAATACCCATCACGAATCAGAAATACAGAATTAGCAAAAGGAGAAGAACTATGAGCTTTAAGATGATTCACGAAAACTACAATGTGTCCGACCTGGACAAATCCATCAAATTTTACAATGATGCACTTGACTTACATGAAGTAAGAAGAAAAACTACAGACGATTTTATCATTGCATATTTAAGCAATGATTCCAGTGATTTCGAACTGGAACTGACCTGGCTTAAGGAACACCCGCAGGCATATGATCTTGGCGAATGTGAATTTCATCTGGCATTTAAAGCAGATGATTATAAAGCAGCTCACAAGAAGCATGAAGAAATGGGCTGCATTTGCTTTGAAAACCCGGAAATGGGCATCTATTTCATTGAAGATCCGGACGGGTACTGGCTTGAAATCCTGCCTTAAACAAAACGAAGGGGGGTCGACATAATTAACAAGTTATTTCACGGCATAACTCTAAAGGAAAAATGCACTGCCTTTTCAGGCAGTGCATCTTAAACGTTGCAACTGGCTGTCATTTTACAGACCCTATAGCTTTGCGTCTCAGCCTTTCGACTGATTTGCCGACGAATCTTTTATTTGTATTATATTGTACATTTTTCATTAATTCTGTTTATTATAAATATTTCATCATTGTTGGCACAAGAATGTTCATATCAACAGGCTTTGCAACATGAGCATTCATTCCAACAGAAAGAACCTTTTGTGTATCTTCTGCAAAGGCATTGGCAGTCATCGCAATAATCGGAATCCTGGCTTTTTTCGTATCCTTCATCTTTCGGATTGCTAATGTGGCATCATATCCGTTCATAACCGGCATCTGAATATCCATAAGGATCATCTTGTAATAACCGGCATCCGCTTTTTCAATCATGTCAACGCATGCAACACCATCATTTGCGGTCTCAACAATACAGCCTTCTTCCTTCAATAGTTCTGTTGCAATCTCCGTGTTGATCTTATTATCTTCGACTAATAAGATTCGAACACCATTCAAGCAATTCTTATTGCTCAGATTACTATTTTTCTTCACTATAGAGTCTTCTTTTGATGCTTTCCTGCATGGAATAGTTACTGTAAATGTGGAACCTTTACCTTGCTTGCTTTTCACTTCTATAGTTCCATCCATGAGTTCAACAAGCTTTTTCGTAATGCACATTCCGATGCCGCTGCCCTCAATATGACTGGATGTAGTGTTACGTTCTCTTTCAAAAATTTCAAAAATACGCTTTTGAAATTCCTCAGACATACCAATTCCATTATCGGTAATAGTAACGATCATATTGCACCAATCTTCTCTTTCGCAAGATTTCTGTATAACATTACAGGATATCGTACCTCCTGTATTTGTATACTTTATTGCATTGCTTATAATATTAAGACAGACTTCTGACAGGTGCGGTGCATCCATATATACATACGGATACATGATTTGTTCTGCCAGAGAGATCGTCTGGTTTTTACTTTCTGCCTGTTGTTGGAACATAATGACACAATTTTCAAAGCATTCATGGACATTCGAAACAGTGTATTCCATTTCGACCTTGTTATTTTCAATTCTTGCAATGTCCAAAACATTACCTAGCATCGACAAAAGTTCTTTTCCGCATATTTGGATTTCTTCAAGATATCTGCCAAGCTTATCTGTTTCTTTCAAATGTCTGGATGCGAGATCTGCATAGCCAATGATCGCATTCATAGGAGTCCTGATGTCATGAGACATATTATACAGAAATGATGATTTTGCTTTATTTGCACATTCTGCTTTTAATTTAGCTTCCCGCAATTCTTCCTCTTGCTTTAATTCCCGCATTTTTTCATCTGTCACATCTCGATTCGCAATCAGCACGGATGTAACATTTCCATTTTTATCATAACTCTGCGGAACAACCATGGAAAGAAACCATGATCCATTCTTCTTTTTGAATTCAGAAGACATAGATTCTTTATTATGAAGACGTGCCGCCATGGTTTGTATATCAAAAAAATCTATATACTTCTGCACAAATGGCTCTGCTATAATATCTTCTATAATCTTGAACTGAGGCTTCCAATCTGCGATATTATCTTTTATATCCAAATCTGTTTTTCGGGATCTTTTGACAAGTTCGATCTTTTTCGTTTTTAAGTTCAGCCTTGAGATTTGATAATAGGCAGTGCCTAATGCATGAAAGGCCTGCCGGTTTTTTTTCACCTGCTTTCCCAATGTAAGAGGGAACTCTTCGCCGTCCATCTGCTCCAAATCCGGTGTTGACTGATGCAGATGCTGAACCAGCCATTTTCCATTCGTCCACTTGTAGATAATCGTAAATCTTGTCTCCATTTTAAAACAGATCGAACCATCTTTAAACAGACCAATAAAATCTACTGTTCCATGTGCAAGAACATGGTCATCATCAAGCCGTTCTTCTTCCTGATGTAAATTTTGTATTTCGATTCTGATTTTACCTCTTCGTTTTATACCAACTTTAAATGATTCTAAAAACTCATGTAGATTCGTAAACAACTCATGTTTCCCGGTTCCAATCAGACTAATATTTTCATCAAAATAATTCTCTATACCAAAATCATTTATTGATTCGGCATTAATATATATTTTCAAAAGTTGCTCTGTAAGTTTTTTGAAATCATTCATACGCTTCCCTCTCTCTTAAAAGACTGAAAAGGCTTTAAGTTTTCTGTTTTATTTTTAAAATTTATCCACGTTTCATTCTCTTCCAAAAAAGTCTGAATATACATGTCAAATTGCTTACTTTATTATATCACAGCGACATATTATTCCGCCATCATTTTTCATGACATATGTTCATGACAATTTCCCCAAGAAGAAATAATAATATATTTGGTGGCTACACCCGGATCTGACTGTGCATTAAATGTACTTGCTATATATTTTAACTTTTTAATAATATTATCTTTGCGAAGATAAAAGAAATGGATTTTATGTATTGTGATTGTTGTTAGGGCAAGACCCTAACAAAGAAAAAGAGCATATGGAATTTGAATCCATACACTCTATGATTTCATAAACTTAAAGTTATTACTCTGTCAGTCGATTCTCCTCGCCCCAGACACAGAGCTGATCCAGCACCTTCATCAGCGACTTTCCACGCTCAGACAAGGAGTACTCCACCTTCGGTGGGATCTGCGGATACTCGGTACGGACGATCAGTCTATCTGCTTCCAGTTCCTTGAGATTCATGCTGAGGGTCTTGTCGGAAATGGTTTTCAGATACCGTTTCAGTTCATTGAACCGCACGGTTTCAAACTCCATCAGGCAGTAAAGAATGACCATCTTGTGCTTGCCGGAGATCAGCGACAACGTGTAGGCAAAGCCAGTGTCCTCGAAATTGGCGTTCTCAATATAGTTCTGTATCATTTACTTTCTCCTAAGATAGTACCTATCATAATTGCCAGTACTTGAATTTATAATATGCATGGATATAATTATAAGCAGGAGGAACAGTCCTGTCAATATGATCACAAGGAGGAGTTATCATGAGAACAAAACTGAAAATTACCGAAGGCATTTTTCCCATGCCGGTTCTGATGGTTGCAACTTACAACGAGGACGGCAGCGTCAATGTCATGAATGCCGCATGGGGTACCATGCAGGAGCGGGATTCCGTTGTTCTGAACCTCACCGAGACACACAAGACCGTACAGAACATCAAGACTCGGGGAGCATTCACCATCAGCGTTGCCGATGCAGCCCACATAGTGGAAGCAGACTATTTCGGCGTAGAGTCCGGCAATAAAGTTGCCGATAAATTTGCCCGCAGCGGTCTGACCGCCAGCAAAGCAGAAAAAGTAGATGCCCCTGTCATCAACGAATTTCCTCTCTGCCTGGAGTGCAGGTTCATCGAGTATCAGAATAATGAATACGGATGCGGCGTCATCGGCAAGGTGGTCAATGTCACTGCCGATGAGAGCGTTATGGTGGATGGGAAAATTGATATGTCTAAGGTCAACGCCATCGCATTTGACCCCTACACCCACGGCTATTATAAAGTCACCGAGCGTGTGGGCGAAGCATTTCGAGATGGCTTAAAGCTGAAAAAGTAAGGTGTGCAGAAAAGGAGCTTTCGCATAAGCAAAGGCTCCTTCTTATTTCTCTTTAGTGATTATTGATCAATAAATTGGGCTTCGTCCCCCCCAAGTTTTATATTTCTTATGGTTTTCTTCAACAACTTCATATCAACTGGTTTTGAAATATGAGCATTCATTCCAGCAGCGAGAGTGTGCTGCATATCCTCTGAAAATGCATTGGCAGTCATAGCAATAATCGGGATCGTCTTTGCCTGTTCATGTGAACTTCTACGGATTGCCTTCGTTGCCTCATAACCATTCATAACAGGCATTTGTACATCCATCAAGATCATATCATACTCACCGGGCACGGACTGTTCAAATGCTTCCAAAATCCTTTTGCCATTTTCACAAATAGTACACTCTGCACCTTCAAGCTTTAATAATTCCATTAGGATTTCTGCATTCAACTCATTATCCTCTGCACAAAGGAAGCGCATTCCATCCAGAATATCACTATCTGTCTCATGCATTTCTATCTGTTCTGTCGAAGAAACTACTCTGTTCTCCACAATTTTTAGATTTAAGATTACTTTAAAACTACTTCCGCGATTCGGTTCGCTTTCAACCTCAATCGTTCCCCCCATCGATTCAACCAGATTTTTAGTGATTGCCATTCCCAGACCAGTTCCCTGTATTTTGTTTGTTACGGAACTTTCTGCACGAATAAACGCGTCAAAGATAGTTTCTTTAAAATCAGCAGACATTCCCATACCATTGTCACTGACTATAAAATGATATTTTCCATATGTAGAAGAGTTTGTCTCACTTTCTTCTGCTATAAACTGGATTACTCCACCTTCCTGTGTGTACTTTATTGCATTAGACAACAGATTACTGAAAATCTGCATCAGATGAACCTTGTCGCCATTTACCCACTCATGTTTAAGGTTTTCTTTTATGATTATAAAACTCTGATTTTTTTCGTTTGCCTGTGAATGAAATATTGTATTGAGTTCTTCTATAAAATCCAGAATAGAAAAATCAGAATATTTGAAAACTGTTTTTCCAGCTTCAATCTTGCTCATATCCAAAACATCATTAATAATTCCTAATAGATGCTGAGAAGAAATAGCTATTTTATCTGTATACTCTATAACTTTTTCTTTGTCACCGGCATTATGTCTGATTAATGATATAATACCAATGATTGCGTTCATAGGTGTGCGAATATCATGCGACATATTGGATAAAAAATCTGTTTTTGCCTTATTTGCATTTTCAGCGGTCTGTAGAGCCTCAGTAGCAATGTTCTTAGCCTTTTTCAGATTTTTATTAACTTCTTCCATTTCGCTTATAGCCATTGCCTGAAGCTCATTGTTTCTTTTTTCAAATTTAACTTTTTGATTTGCAATACTGAATCTGGAAATACTGTAGAATAATCCAGCAAAAAGCAAGATTATAAATCCTGTCATGAGCATTGTAGTAAACCCAATCATTTTCTGGTATTCTTTCAACACATTATCTACTGTCGCTTTTTTTACAATACAAATCAACATCGTATTGTTGCTTTCTATCGGACAATATCCCAAATAATAAGGCTCATCTTTCCCCAAAAGTTCTACTCCCTTTTTTCTCCCCGCAATCTTTTTATTCAGAGAATCAAACTCTTTTTCTGTTATAGCATAATCACTTTTCAAATGTTTCAGTAATGAATAATTTCGAAAAAAAATGTCATCCTTCTGGTTCGTATAAGTAATATTTCCATCATCATCCAACATGAAGAGATATGCACTTCCATCATATCCTCCAAGATCTAACATGGAGTCTAATTTCGAATGATCATACACTGTTCCAATCGCTGTATAAGTTTCCCCATTAATCGTATATTCCTGACATGGAATTGCTACCAAATAACCGTCTTTTTTCACTTGTTCAAATTCAAAAGCGACCAATTTTCCAATATTAAATCCGTTTCTCAAATCCAGCAAAAGCTTACTAGGCATATCAACTTTCAGTTTTGTTCCATCTGAGGTTATAGCTTTTCCATTTTCCTGTAGAAATAAAAGTGTACTCTCAGATTCTTTTTCCCATGCCTTAAAAAAGTTTCGGTTATTATCCGTTTCAAGGGATATTTTCTTCTCTTTATGCAGATAGCTCTCAACTAAATGTAACTGTCTATAGTATCCACTCACTTGCATATCATAGGTCTGTTGAATCTGTTCGACAACAGCTTCCATACTGATTTCTCCATTTACCTCAATATATGTATTCATCCTATTCAACAGAAACTTTACAAAAACAAAACTTAAAAGAATGAAAATTATGACAAACAATGGCATTATTATTTTTTTTCTCTTAATTATCTCTTGTTCTATTTGCACTTTATTTTTCAACCTCTATATAGTCTTCTGGTGCTGACGGTTGCTGCCCATTTGACATGGCCGCAATCCATGCACTAGATAATGTTGTATCCTCTATTTGCTCAATAGCACATTTTGGATTAATTTTTTTCAAAATAGATTTTGTCGTATCCGTAAGAAGAATGGAATATTCTTTTTCTGTGTCTATTTTTTTATCATTTATTGTTATATCCTTTAATGAGAATCCGTTTTCTTCGTTTTTGACAATTATTTTCATACCAGATGCAATCGGCAATTCGTATTTTGTGGTTACATAAAAATTCTCATCAGCCTCTGTAAGGTATTTTTTAACGAGTTCATAAACCTGCTCACCGTTGAGCTTTACAAGATATAATGGGGTATCTGAATTCTTCGCTGTCATCAGACCGACCCGGCTTCTGGTGCATTCTCCTTTGTAAATAGAAGAAGTATAATAATAATATGGTGTCAGAGCCAACTGTGCATCATTTTCTTCTCTGATTGTAGTTAAAATAGATGATGCTGCATCTCGACCGCTCTTATCATTCAATGAAATGGAATACTCGTTTCCAAAATTCACTGTACTTTTTTCTTTTGAATCTTTACTATTCATTGCACTACGAAAAGCATTATAAGCCTGCATTTCATCCATTTTTCCTGATAATAATCCGTGAACAGCTTCAAGACTGGCATCGAATGATTTTTGAGCAGAATATCGGATATAAATAAAAGTATCCTTAATTTCTTCTTCCAAGCCTGGTACATTCTGCATCATTGATGGAACATCTGTGTTAAACGAAATCACACCACTTCCATCTGCAATCAGTTTTTGTCCCTGTTCCGAGTTCATACAATCCAGCACATCTAATGCTGTATCCAGTTTTTCCTGGTTTTTTTCCAATTCTTTATTGAATGCAATATTTAAGGATGGGAACATATACACAAAAGAACTATCTGAAGTCTGTGAAAAATAAGGAATACGAATTAGTTCCGCATCCATCTGATCTTGTAATTTTTGCATATCTGTAGGCTGTCCATGAAACATTGCTGATTTTCCTTCAACAAACATCTGAGTTCCTGTATTACTATTAACATTAATATCCTCTTTACTAAAATGCGAATCTTTAAGGAACTGACTTGTTTCCGAAAAAATTCTTTTCCATAGTACGTCGTCAAATTTTATTTCACCAGCTGAAGTTTCGGCTTTGTTTCGCCAGTCAATACCATCCAAACTTGTAAATTCACCAATCGCTGCCGCCTGAATTATTTCTTGATTTGACCAGTCTTCTGCAAGGTCCATCGAGTAAGGTTTTATACCCTTATCATAAAATTGCTGGCAAACCTGTACGTATTCTTCATAATTTTCCGGAACTTTGATTCCATACTGATCAAACAGTGTCTTGTTGGCAATAATCGTCTGCGGAAGTGCACAGATTGGCAACCACTGAATTTCATCATCTGTATTCTTATAATATTCCACTGCATAGGAATAGTACTTAGAAACCACATCATAAGAAGCAAAATCCATAAGATATGGCTGTAAATCCTGCGCATCCGTTCCAGAGAATCGACGTACTGTCATGATGTCCGGCAACTCACCATGCTCTTTAAAATAGCTATATAAATCAGTGTCATTATTTCCAATAATAAATTCAATATCCTGATCTGGAAACTGCTCATGGATGTAAGGAGCAATATTTTTCATTAAACGATTTTCCCACAGATACACGGTAAGGTGATCGTCCTTTTTAGATTGTCCACACCCAGCCAAAATACCAGTTACTAAAAGTACACCTGACACCAATGCGGCCAGATAATATTTTGTTTTTTTGCATACGTCAAATTCCTTATTCTTTCGATTAAAACACATTTCAATATTTTCGTTTTACAAGCCCTTTAGCTTTGTGTCACAGATTTTCATCTGCTTTGTCTCAATTCTTTCAATTATAGCATTTTATTTTTTCACGTCTATATTTTTCACGTTAATGAAAAAAATTTTTATTTTTTCTTTTCCCCACTGTAAAACAGCCTCTGAGCGTTTCGTTATATAGAGGGGTACAAATAAGAGCAAGACCGCTCCTTGAAAGGGACTTATACCACAGAACAATTACTCCACACTTTAAAAGACATAAAATTTACGGATATAGAAGAACATGGCTTCATGATGACTATACAGCGATAGCTCCTTATATTTTTGGAAATCGGAAAATAAAACTCGTTCCGATACCTTCGATACTTTCGACGTGAATGGTTCCATTGTGGAGATTTACAATCCAACGCACCATAGAAAGGCCGAGTCCGGTACCGCCATTTTCTCTGGAACGGCTTTTGTCTATGCGATAGAAACGCTCCCAGATTCTGTCCAGGTGTTCCTCACTTATTCCAATACCATCATCTTTCACTTCTCCGACAATCTGGTCATTTTCGGCCTTCAGGATAACATGGATATGTCCATTTATTTTTCCGTAATTGATGGCGTTGGTTATTAAATTTATCATCATACGCAAAATCAATGTCTGGTCGCCATTCATAAATAAGTCATCCTGCTTTTGCAAGGTGATCTCGATATTTTTTTCCTGTGCTTTTGTCTGCAGTTCTTCTATTACAAATTCGCTTAATAAACCAAAATCCAGTTTTTCCATCAGATGCTGCTCGCCCTGTTCGTTTCTGGCGATCATTAACATTTCGCTTGTCAGCTTTGACATTCGTTTTGCCTGCTTTAAGATGACTGCAATCTCTTCCTTATCTTCCGCAGATAAGTTTTCATTTTCCAATAAGTACTCACACTGGGAAATGATAACAGCAACGGGAGTTCGCAGTTCATGGGATACGTCTGATGTGAATTGACGTTCCTTCTCAAATGAAAGTTCCAATCGCTCGAACATTCCGTTAAATTTCTCCGACAATTCGTATAATTCATCGTTTGCTTTTGGCAGAGACAATCGTTTGGAAAGATCTTTTCCATTGCTGATGTTTTCAACTTCATCGCAGATAAGATCCACCTGTCTCAATGCCCGTTTGATCATAAAATATCCGATGGCCCCGATCAGAATAATAAGTAATGGGAATACAATCAACAGCATTTTCTCGGATGTCTGCATGAAAAGTTCTATAGAATGTACAGAGGTAATTCCTCGTACCCATATTTCGTCATCATCACCGTAAGTGTAAATGCTGTCATATATCATCCATTTTCGATTTGATCCGGTTATCATTCGCGGTGTATTCGACTTGAGGATAATTTCTTCTGGAAATTGGGTTGGAATCCTTCCATAAAGTAATCGTCCGTTTTTGTCATAAATACAAAACATAATACCGTCATCGTAAAATTCGGTATCGCCGTCAAGATAAAAGGAATCATCCTGAAAATTAATATTTGAAGAGAAACCGGTCACTGCGGCACTGATTTCTTCTTCTGTCGCAGAAATTCCAACCCTATCCACAAAAAGAAGGACGAAAACTAAAATAGTCCCAAGAACTACGGCAATGATTCCGGTGTACCATAGCGTAATTTTTTTCTTGATCGTCAGCTGTTTCATTCGTTTTCCCTCATTACATATCCGACACCGCGAACAGTGTGGATGAGTTTTTGTTCATATTGTGCATCGATTTTTTTTCGCAAATAGCGAATGTATACGTCGATCACATTGGAACCACCTTCAAAATCAAAGTCCCACGCATTCTGCTCAATCTGCTGTCTTGTCATTACGATATTTTTGTTGCGCATAAGACATTCCAAAACCATAAATTCTTTTGCAGAAAGATCAATCTCATTCCCGGCTCTTGTAACCTTTCTTGTGTCACGATCCAGAATAAGATCTGCTATTTTTAGTTGATTGGATGTAAATTGTGGCTTTCTACGCATCATGACACGGATTCTTGCAAGCAGTTCTTCAAATGCAAATGGTTTGATCAGGTAATCATCGGCACCAAGATCCAGTCCTTTGACGCGGTCTTCAATGCTGTCTTTTGCTGTCAGTAACAGAACCGGTGTATCATCTTCTCGTCGCCTTAATTCTCTTAAGATTTCATATCCGTCCTTTCCCGGCAACATGATATCAAGAATAATACCATCGTAGGAAGTCATATCGATATAATCCATCGCTTCCAGACCATCCCCACAGGCATCTACACTGTAATGTTCCTTGACAAGCCTTTTTTTGACAATGTTTCTTAAATCATTTTCGTCTTCTACAATCAGTAATCTCATAATGTAATTATTATAATACCAATCGTTTTCGGGTACTAGAGCCCTTTTTTCATTTTCTGAAATTACTATTTGTTTTAATCTTTTTTTAATCTTCCCCCTATATGATACATATAACAGCAAAAACAAAACACCCAAGAGCCGAAAGGAGAACATGTTATGAAAAAATTATTAGTAGTTTTATTATCCCTCACATTAATATTTGCTTTTACAGGATGCACCTCATCCAATAATGAAGCTGCAGAAGATATGGAAATTAAGACACAGGAAGTTGTAACATCAAATACAGATGACGATGATGATAACATCAGTAACACAGAAAACGCAGTAGAGAATGTGAACGAAAAGGATTATGATTTCTCTTCTTATGAAAATGATATCCGTAATATAACAAAAAGTGTAAACAAGGCAAAAAGATCTACAAATGCATCTGAGAATCACAAACAATTTTACGCTTTGAAAAAACAGGTAGACGCAGTTGATGACGAACTGGATAAACTTGATGATGAATTTGAGTATGCTTACCAGATGAAAGAGATTAGCTTCGAGATATACAAAACGAGAGAACGCGCGATTGAAAAACTGGAAGATGAACTGGAATTAGCAGAAGAAGCGCTGGAAAACAAATACGGCATTGATGATTAATTCCGTCTGGGCTACAAGAATGTGGCAGAACTTTCTTAATTTCTAAAATCGGGTAGGAGGTAGATAATTATTTTATGAAAATTTTGTATTTTTCTGAAATTTAGTACAGAAAAGAGCATATGGCTTTTCTCCACATGCTCTTTTTTAGTAAACTGTTAATAGACATCAGATATAATAAGATTCGATCATTATTCTGTCATAGATCAGCAACAGTTGGGAGAGATTGTTTCTTTTCCCGCCTTTTTCTGATTTACATCCCCGAATAAGGGGTGACAACAGAGCGAAACCCAAATGTTAGCTGGAAATTGATCATTTTTCATTTCCCAATTGCAATTTTATAGGACTCATTATACTCTTTTTCAATTACTCTGTCACCGGCTCTATCCAACTAATCGATTGGAAACGGATTTGAAATAAGGTGATCTGTAATTATAATTTTCATTATTTACACTCATCCAGCCAGCCTTCTTTCCATACCGGAACTCAAGATAAATTTTTCCGTTAGAGAATGTAAGCTTTTTCAAAACTACTTTCTTTCCTGCCGGAACTTTACATGCGACTTTACTACCGTTATAGAGGTTTACTTTTTTTGCAGTTACAAAAGTGTTTTTCTTAAATAATTTACTGTAGTAATCGTTGCGGTCATTGCCGATTATACTTTTTACAGTAGATGTTGTTGCATCTGCTAATACAAGCTTGTTGTTGCTTACTCGATAATCCATCGTCCAATTGAGCCAACCTGTTTCAGCCGGCTGATCTGCATGTTTGAGCGTCAGGCTGTTTTTCTTTGCAGATACGATCTCGCATGCTGTATCATCTAATTTACTTACACATACAAACTTTTTGGATTTATTATCATATCTGTAAATTTTGTTGTCATTGATACAGTCATTATCACCGATTGCCATCAGCTGGACGAATTCATTTTTATTTGTCATTCTGGCATACTTCGCATTCACAGAGTTGATGCCCTGATTTGCATAACTCTTAGAATATGCCAGCTTATTATTTACTGTGATTTTCACTCGACTTACACAATCATCTTTTCCTATGATTGTTTTTACGAGTATCTTATCCATCTTACCATCGCCGGTAACATCCGCCGATATTTCCTTTTTGACCGGCACATTTCTTACAGATGCCGCCTTCGTCATCGTCGGAAATGCCAGACACATAGATGCCACAAGGGCACAGGACAAAGCTACTTTTACTGATTTGAAATAAGTATTTTTCATGATGATTTCTCCTTCTATTGCACTACACAAAAACACTGTTCTAATATAAAGATATGCTCTTCATTTACGAAATTATTATAGCAAACAATTATTAAAAATATAGAATAATATTCTTAATATTTCTTTACATTTATCAATCCAGATGATAGCGTGGTTTTCCAACGCTCTTCTTTCCATATTCGATAGCTTCCGCCGGGCAATAGCAGATGCATGCCATACAATGTGTACAGGCATCACAATCTGCGCTGTTCCCATATACTGCCATTTCTTTTTCTCGGCAAGCCTGCGATTATATTTTGCTGCATCTCCGATTTCACTGCCACAATCCATCACAAACCAGATTCGCTTCGCACCTGTAAGCTTTCATTTTTTCATAAAACCTATTCTGTTTTTCGATTTCTGTGCTATAATGCTTTATTGTAAAAATTCCCATAGACAAAACGAGGTGAACCAAGTGAAAAAAAAAGCACTTGTGCCTCTTATCACTTTTTTACTGGGCATATGCCTTGTTAGTTTGATTGTATACAAAACAGACACCCACGAAAAAGAGCAGAGACACATAACAGCACAATTAAACGTAGCCACCTATGGCGAACGAATAAAGAATGAAATTACAAATGGAATTGAGATCACAGATACCTTGAAGCAAATCTTAATAAGTGAAGATGGCGAAATCCATCAGTTTGAAACAATTGCAGGAAATCTTATGTCTGATTCTATTGAAAGTGTACAGCTCGCTCCTAATGGTGTTGTTACAGATATTTATCCGGCTAATGGAAATGAGACAGGTAAGATTGATTTGATCCATGATAAAGACCGCGGAAAAATTTCCTGTTACGCAAGAGACAACCATACAATCATTACGCAGGGCCCCTTCAAATTAAAACAGAGAGGATATGGAATTGCAGTCCGCAATCCCGTATACCTGAAAGATAAAAACGGACATGAGTATTTCTGGGGATTTACTATTGTTATCCTGCGTGTTCCGGATATTTTTTCAGATTCAATCAGTGCACTTTCAAATTTTGGATACGAATATAAAATTTCAAAAACAGTCGCTCCATGGAGTGATACTTATAAAGTGGTTTATCAATCAGATGGGCAAACAAATCATCCTGTTTCTTATACATTTACAATAGGAGATGAAAACTGGAAATTTGAAGTAAGTCCTAAAAGTGGATGGAGAAATGCCACTCTACTGATAATCATCATCGGAATGTTTCTTACAATAAGCCTTCTCCTGTCAGTTCTTACCAGAATATGGTTAGTAGAAAATGAACATAAGAAAAAGTTTCAGATACTGGCGCGCACAGATTCTCTTACAAATATTTATAACCGCTATGGATTTGATGAATTTGCAGAAAAAATGATTCAAAAAAATCAAAAAGCACATTTTGTGGCTGCGCTCCTTGATATCGATGATTTCAAGTTTATTAATGATATCTATGGACATAATTACGGAGACAGGGCACTAAAGAATCTTGCAGACAGCATGAAGACTTTTTTCCCATCCGATGCATTACTTGGAAGAAATGGTGGTGACGAATTCTGCATTCTTTTACCAAATTGTACTTTTGCAGAAGCAGATATACAGCTGCAGAAATTCACCAAACTTCCTAAATCATTCTCATACCATGGTAAGGAACATGCATTTTATATTTCTCTAGGATATGCAGAATATCCAACATTTGCATCCAATCGTTCACAACTCATGCGCTGCGCAGATGCCGCTCTTTATGAAATAAAGCTTCGTGGAAAAAATGGATGTATGGTCTACAGAGAAGGATTTCGGTCAGGTGCCCGCAAACAACTTGGATTCACATTCAAGGATATCTCTGAACATCTTCCAGGTGCATTCATCATATACAGAGCTGACAAAGAAGATGATGAACTATTTTTTGCAAATGATGAATTTCTTCATATGTCCGGATATAAAGATATAGATGAACTGTTCAGACTTACTGAGAAAAGTTTTCGCAACTTGATTCGTGAAGATGAACAGCAACAGATAGAATCAAGTATCTGGGAACAGATTGACAATGGCAATGAAAATGACTATATTCACTTTCATCTTCGAAAAGCTGACGGAACTTATTTTTCTGTTCTTGATCAGGGAAGAATTGTAGAGAGCCCGCAATACGGGAAAGTATTTTATGTATTGTTCATGGATTGGGAAGATATGCATATTCGTTACAATGATAAATTCGCAAGATAAAATATTGCAAAAAACAGAGCGTATGATCTATTTTCATATAATGTTTATGTCGGCAAGCTCTATCAAAAGGAAATCGACTTTGTTGCTCAGAGAAGCAACGAGAAGTTTTATATTCAGATCAGCGACAACATTTCCGGGCAGTAAACATTTGAGAGAGAATGCTTTCCTCGGCTTCAGATTCGAGATGCTTATCCGAAAATGATTATTGCTAGAACCAAACATCCCCAATATAGCTATGAAGGAATCGTAATTCACGATATAGCCGATTGGTTACTACAAGAATAAGCAAGGCGAACTGACACCCCCAAGCCCCTGTAGAATAAATAACGCCAGTACTGGATATCAAAAATCCCGCACCGGCGTTATTTATTAAAATATTTTGTTTTTTAATCTTCAACACTCTCTACTGAAACTTCTTTTTTCTTCCTACTTTTACCAGAAATCATCTTGTGTCCTGTATAAATAGCCATAATCATACAAAGCAAAGAACTTGCTGCAAAGTACTTATGACCTTCTTTTGATCCCTTATAACCTGTATAAAAAGTTCCAAGCATTGTAATCAGTGCACCGATAGACCAATATTTATGTGATTTCATTCAGATACCTCCTGCCGTTTTTCTTAATCATATACCTTTTAAAAGATATATACAAACTAGAATTGTTCAAGCTTTTCAAATACTAACGTTCTTAATTCTGTTCAATAATTGATTTATAGTAGTTACCAAAGTCAGCAAGTGAATTAACAATTGGAAGCATTTTTGTTCCGAGTTCCGTTAAGCCGTATTCAACTCTCGGTGGCTGCTCATGGTAATCGTGGCGATATGCCAGCCCATCACTCATCATTTGTCTTAAACTATCTGTCAAAACCTTTTGTGAAATACCATCTATACTTCGTTGTAGCTCATTGAATCTCCATGGACGCTCTTTCAAGTTACGCAAAATCAGCAGTTTCCATTTTCCTCCGATAAGAGATACTGCTGTTGCAACTGGGCATTCCGGTAATTCTTCTTTTGCTCGCATAATTCCCACCTCCGAGTCTATTGTAACACATTCATTTTTGAGTGTACAGTTACAAAAAGGTGCGTACTTGTTTTTGTATGTGTCTCACACTATACTAATACCAAGCAACCAGAAACTACAAATTAACTATGGAGGTTATTATGGCAAATTACACAAAAACAACTATTGGAAAGGAAAACCGAATTGAGCTGCATGAAAAGTTGTCTTTAACAGGTGCAGAAATCAGTTTAAACGAACTACCTGCAGGAGCAAATGTCCCATTTGTTCATTCTCATAAAGATAATGAAGAAATCTATGGAATTCTTTCAGGTAACGGCAAAGCCGTAATTGATGGAGAAGAAATTAGCCTTTCAACTGGAGACTGGCTAAAAATCGCACCTGCTGCAAAGCGTCAGTTTTTTGCATCCGATATTTCTGGAATTACTTATATCTGCATTCAGGTAAAAGAAAATTCTCTGGAACATTTTACAGCAGAGGATGCCGTAATCGGCTAATTAAAAGTATTTATTTACAAAAATTATTTATTGTCTGTTCTACATAATCTGCGGAACAGTCTCGTTTGTACGGATAAAAAAATAAACTGAGCCACGGCTGTTCCAACACGAAATTGGTATGCTCCCCGTCAAGAGGACAATAAAAAATAATAAA
>NZ_QUKZ01000026.1:0-18691 GCF_003481355.1 Dorea sp. OM07-5
AGGGCATGACCAAGCAAGGTGATAGGTAAAGGATGAAGAATTTCTTGTATGCAGTTTTGAAGGTACATAACTTACAGAAGTGATTGGTATAAAGCCAGTCGCTTTTTTGTTATAAGAAATAAAAACTATTAATCTTTTATTCAAGTATTTTAATATAGATAAATAAAAAGACGACTATCTTTTTCGGACAGTCGTATGAGAGTAACTAAGAATGAGGAAATTATTTCTTCTCTTTTTTATGACAGATTCCATACTTTTGAAGAGATGAGAAAACCTGAACTTCGTCATTACCATGAATCATCAGTAATGCTGGAAGACCCAGTTGGATATTTGCAAGTTCAGAAAGCTTTTTCCCATCAATGGGTTTGTTGTGGTTGGAAATATCGCGTATTTGTACATCAGAAGAAACCTTACTGCAAATATTATGAAAGATAATAAATTGACTTGTTGTTGTGAATTTTATATTATTTTTTATCATAGCAGGCCACCTCTGTAAAAATAGATTTTCTTTTTCCTTTTGCAAGTATATAATAGATGACAAGAAATGTAAAATGTATATTCGGCATACCTGATATATAAATAAAATATAGATATGGTATAGATGTGATATAGATGGAGAGAAAAATGGACATTACATACGATTATTACCGGATTTTTTATTATGTGACAACCTATAAGAGTTTTTCAAAGGCGGCAAAAGTATTAGGAAGCAACCAGCCCAATATTACGCATTTTATGAACAATCTGGAAAATCAGCTTGGCTGTCGGTTGTTTGTACGATCTAACCGTGGTGTAACATTGACACAGGAAGGTGAATTATTATATCAACATGTCAGGATTGCTTATCAGCAGCTTCATGCAGCGGAAGTAGAGCTGGCAGGAAAACGTAGTATGGAAAGTGGGATCGTTACGATCAGTGCAAGCGAGATTGCATTACATTTACGGCTTCTTCCGGTACTTACAAAGTTTCATAAATCATATCCCAATATTCAGCTCCATTTGTTGAATCATAGTACACCAAGAGCAATACGCGCGGTAAAAGAGGGACAGGCGGACCTGGCAATTGTAACGACTCCATTGAAGGCGCAGAAGCCTTTAAAAGTAATGCCACTGATGAAATTTCGTGAGATTGCAGTTGCAAGTCCTGCGTTTTGTCTGGATATACTAGGGAAAGAAAGAGATTCTCAGGTTCATTTAAAAGAAATTGCTTCACATCCCATAGTCAGTCTGGAGAAAGACAGCACATCATACAAATTTTATTCAGAATGGTTTATGGAACAGAATCTGATATTTACACCGAACACAGAAGTAGAGACGATGGATCAGATATTGCCACTGATTTCGTGTGGGCTGGGAATTGGCTTTTTACCGGAATTATATGTAAAACCAGCAATAGAATCTGGAAAATTGCAGATGATATCATTATACGAAAAGATTCCTGAAAGAGAAATCTGTCTGGTGGAAAATATGAATTTCCCACCGGGAATTGCAGAGGAAGCTTTTAAACATTTATTGTTGTAGAAAATGTATTTTTAGCAATGGAAATGGCAGGTGTATGATGCAGAAATGTGATTATATATATATAACATAGGTGCCATGTAAATAAAACAGAAGTTATTTATTTGACTTTGAAAAAACAGCTTTCTATACTTAATAAAGTATAGAAGGCTATTTTTGTTATGGAGGCGATAATATGCAAACTGTATTACCGAGAGAAGAAGCTGTAGAAGCAATTTTTTCTAAAATATTTGAATCAAAAGAAGCATGTGGAAGATTAAAAGACGTATTTCAGGAACATCTGGAAGAAGAAAATATATCCGGAGATTCAGCAGGACATTTCGCAGAGGTACTGTTTCATGCATATAAAAATGGTGATGTTACGGCACTTTTATTGGAACTTTGTGGAAGAAGTATGTTTGACTTATTGCGGGAAGCATATTTGATTCCTAAAAAATTTCACGGAAAAGCGGGTGCAAATCCGGTGCTTTTAACAGATGTAGATGGCAATCTGTTACAGGAAAAAAAGGTCACGGCAAGAGAATATACGAAATTCAAAGAAACATACGAGATACATCAATGTGCACCGAGATCAAAAATATATCTGGCAGATGGATATGATCTTGTACGGTCTTATGAAAAAGGAACAAAAATTGTTGAGAAAAAAGAAAACAAAAGCAGAGGCATATTGATTCTGTATGCTTTACCGGATACATGTAAGATGGGATTGACAGAGGCTGAAGCGTATGCAGTTGTATGGGAAACATTTATGCAGATTCAGAAAGCAGCACCGCGCGCAATTGTATATTACGGACAGGAAACAGGAATTAAAAAGCAAAAAGAGTTTGATGAGATCGGGGTGCTCCTGCCGATTCGCGAATTTGAGAAGAAGATGCTGCATCACTTGCAGGAAGTGGATGGTATCGTGCTGGCATGCCGGGAAAAGATGATGGAAAAAGCAGGACAGGAAAGTCTGGATCTGAATGATTAGGAAGTGATGAGAATGCAACCAGATCAATTACGAAAAAATCATATGGATATTCTTTGGCATGAGTATACAGATGCAGGAGGAGAGAACAGACCTGTTACAGAAGCAAGCCTTACTGAGAAAGCTTCTATTATCGGCAGAGTGGGTATTATGCTCTTGTCCTGTGGAACCGGAGCATGGAGAGTGAGAAGTTCCATGAATACACTTGCAGAAGTGATGGGGATCACATGTACCGCGGATATTGGACTGATGTCGATCGAATACACCTGTTTTGATGGAGAAGATGGTTATACACAAGCTCTTTGTCTGACTAATACAGGGGTAAATACATCAAAATTAAACCGTCTGGAAAAATTTATCCGGAATTTTGAAAAGGAAGGAAAGCATATATCCGGAGAACAGTTACATCAGCTTCTGGATGAAATAGAGAAAATTCATGGATTATATTCACCTGTGGCACTGGGAATGGCTGCAGCGCTTGCGTGTGGTGGATTCACATTTCTGCTTGGCGGAGGTCCGATTGAAATGCTCTGTGCATTTATTGGCGCAGGTGTTGGAAATTATGTGCGGTGCAAATTGACAAAACACCATTTTACTTTGTTTTTGTGTATTGTATCCAGTGTATCATTAGCTTGTTTTACTTATGCGGGATTTTTAAAATTAGCAGAAATTTTGTGGGGAATATCCGTTCAACATGAAGCTGGTTATATATGTGCCATGCTCTTTATTATTCCGGGGTTTCCATTTATTACGAGTGGCATTGACCTTGCAAAACTGGATATGCGTTCGGGCATGGAACGTTTTGCGTATGCTATATTGGTTATTCTTGTCGCAACAATGGCTGCCTGGATCATGGCATTAATTCTACATTTACAGCCGGTAGATTTTCCAAAAATTTGTTTAACATCAGAAGAGCAGGTGATATTCCGGCTTCTTGCCAGCTTTTGTGGTGTGTTTGGATTTTCCATTATGTTCAACAGTCCACCGGGACTTGCAGCTGTAGCTGCAGGAATCGGAGCAGTTGCCAATACACTTCGACTTGAATTTGTTGATCTTACCGGTATGCCGCCGGCAGTAGCGGCATTTATTGGAGCGCTTACGGCTGGAATATTAGCATCTTTAATAAAAAACAGAGCTGGATATCCGAGAATTTCAGTGACAGTCCCATCTATTGTTATTATGGTTCCTGGGTTATACTTATATCGAGGCTTCTATAATTTGGGAATGATGTCGCTTTCGGTATCCGCATCCTGGTTTGCATCAGCTATGCTCATTGTTATGGCGTTGCCGCTGGGTCTGATATTTGCAAGGATACTGACAGACAGATCATTCCGTTATTGTACATAGATAACAGGAGAGGAAAATATGCGTTTAAAAAATATATTATTGGTGGTAGAAGATGTTGAGCGTTCCAGACGCTTTTATGAAGAACTGTTCGGGTTACATGTGATTACAGCTTTTGACGGAAATATGATACTGACAGAAGGATTAGTCCTGCAGGACCGAGAAATCTGGGAGAAATTAACAGGAAAAAAAGTCAAAAATGCAGGAAATAATGCAGAATTATACTTTGAAGAGAATGAATTAACAAAATTTGCAGGAAAACTGGAGAAATCAGACTGGAATATTACTTATGTGAATCCTCTAAAAGAAGAAAGCGGAGGACAGCAAGTGATCCGTATTTATGATCCGGACGGGCATCTGATCGAGATTGGAGAGTCTTTGGAACATGCAGAAAAAAGGCAAAAAGAAGGGTTTGCAAAGATGGAGAGAAATCTTGTGGATATTATGAAGGAAGAACAGGCAAAACTGGGATTTCGTAAAGAAGCAGTAAGACTGTATTATCCACTCGCTACATTGCAGCATTTCTTTCATGCAGAAGATACGGCAGAAGAGATGCAGGAGCGACTGCAGGCATTTCCGGAAGAATTTGCAGACAAACTGGGAAATGTACAGGTGACGCATAAGAAAGACCGGTTTTGTATTCACATTCCGGAAGAAGGAAGTGTCTATGCAAAAGAACAGATGAAAGATAACGAGTTCATAAAAGAACTGATCGGACAGGTACAGCAGTGTGACTGTACAGTTGAAGATCTTAAGAAGTTGTTTGAAGCACATTCAGATCAGGTGATTTTTGAAACTATGTCAAATGGAGAGTTTGATTATCTTCTCCGTTTTGCGGACGGGGTACCCGATGACTATTATTACTGCTTCAAAGATGAAGGCTGTCATATGGTTTATCATCGTTTTTTGCCGGAAGATTATAAAGATTTTGACTTTTAAGATTTTAATCTTGAGAATTCTGCCAAGGAAGCAAGAACAAAATTGCGGCATGCTTGAAAATATGCTATATTAAAAGTATCATTTACGAATGGAAATATATGAAGTAATAGGAGTGATCAAAATGTATCAGGAAGAGTATAAACGTTGGCTGGATGCAGATCTGGAAGATGCAGATCTAAACCCGGAATTAACGAAAATTGCGGGAAATGAAGAAGAGATCAAGGAGCGTTTTGCAGTAGCACTGAAGTTTGGAACAGCCGGACTTCGAGGTGTACTCGGAGCCGGAACGAACCGTATGAATATTTATGTTGTACGTCAGGCAACGCAGGGACTTGCAAACTGGGTAAAGACACAGGGAGGAACACAGACAGTAGCGATCAGTTATGACAGTCGTCTGAAGAGTGATGTATTTGCCAAGACAGCAGCAGGAGTTCTGGCAGCGAATGGAATTAAGGTTCGCATTTATGACGCACTGATGCCTGTGCCGGCATTATCATTTGCAACACGTTATTATAACTGCAATGCAGGTGTTATGGTTACAGCATCCCACAACCCGGCAAAATATAATGGATACAAGGCTTATGGACCGGATGGATGCCAGATGACAGATGATGCGGCAGCAATTGTATATGCAGAGATCCAGAAGACAGATGTGCTTACAGGAGCAAAATACATATCTTTTGCAGAAGGTGTAGAAAAAGGTCTGATCCAGTTTGTAGGGGATGATTGCAAGAATGCATTATATGAAGCAATCGAGTCACGTCAGGTTCGTCCGGGCTTATGCAAGAGTGCAGGATTGAAACTGGTATACAGCCCGTTAAATGGTTCCGGACTGGTACCTGTTACACGTGTATTAAAAGATATTGGCATTACGGATATTACAATTGTACCGGAGCAGGAATATCCAAATGGCTATTTTACAACTTGCAGTTATCCTAACCCGGAGATTTTTGAGGCGTTGGAACTGGGACTGAATCTTGCAAAAGAGACAGGTGCAGATCTGATGCTTGCAACCGATCCGGATGCGGACCGTGTTGGTATTGCAATGAAGTGCCCGGATGGTTCTTATGAGCTGGTAAGCGGTAATGAAGTAGGAGTTCTTCTGTTAGATTATATCTGCGCAGGACGTATGGAGAAAGGCACAATGCCAGAGAATCCGGTCGCTGTAAAATCTATCGTGTCTACACCACTTGCAGATGCAGTTGCAGCACATTATGGTGTCGAGCTTCGCAATGTACTGACTGGATTTAAGTGGATCGGAGATCAGATTGCACAGTTAGAAGAAGCAGGAGAAGTAGATCGCTTCATCTTTGGATTTGAAGAGAGTTATGGATATCTTGCCGGACCGTATGTAAGAGATAAAGATGCGGTGATTGGTTCTATGTTAATCTGTGAGATGGCAGCTTATTACAGAAGTATCGGAAGTTCCCTAAAGCAGAGAATGGAAGAGATTTATACGGAGTATGGTCGTTATCTGAATAAGATTGACAGCTTTGAGTTTCCGGGACTGAGTGGTATGGATAAGATGGCAGGTATTATGCAGGGACTTCGCGAGAATCCGCTGACAGAAGTTGCAGGACATAAAGTTGTATCTGTAACTGATTATCAGAAGCCGGAAGAGACAGGTCTGCCGTCTGCGAATGTACTGATTTACAAGCTGGAAGGCGGCGCAACAGTAATCGTTCGTCCGTCAGGAACAGAGCCGAAGATTAAGATTTATTATACAACACTTGGCAAAGATCTTGCAGAAGCCGAAAGTCAGAAAGAAAAACTTGCAGAAGCATTAAAGCCAATTATGAAATAGCAAGATTGTAGAAAAAATAACAATAAAATAAAACGCAAAAAAATAAGTTAAAAAAATATCAAAAAAGCTTCCTTTTTCTGTATTACGGGTATATAATGTGTTTAACAAGTAAAGTTCGGAAATATAGAAAAGGAGGCTTATTTTATGAATATGGATTTATGTAAACTGATCGTGGAACGTCCGTATAAGAAAGTGTATCGCTGTGAAGGCAGTATCGTTAAATTATTTGATGAGAACCATCCAAAAGTTGACATTTTCAATGAAGCAATGGAAACAGCCAGAGTCGAAGCAACCGGTCTTGAGATTCCAAAGCTCCAGAAAATAGAAAATATTGACGGAAAATGGGCGATTTTTCTGGAATACAAAGATGGTAAGACATTAGAAGAGATGATGCATGTGGACCCGGCGAATATTGACAAGTACATGTCCGACTTTGTTGACCTGCAATTACAGATACAGTCTAAGAAAGCACCGATGCTTCCAGATCTGAGAGAGAAGCTTGCAAGACAGATCAACAGTATTACAGAACTGGATGCAAGCCAGAGATACGAACTTCTAACGAGGCTGGAAAGTATGCCACATCACAGTAAGCTTTGTCACGGAGATTTCAATCCGAGCAATATTATTGTCGGAAAGAATGGAAAAATGACAGTCGTGGACTGGGCACATGCAACACAGGGAAATGCCAGTGCAGATGCAGCAATGACGTATTTGTTATTTGCGCTTAAGGATCAGGAAGTGGCAGATCTCTATCTGAAAATTTTCTGTAAGAAATCAGACACAGCAATCCAGTATGTACAGCAGTGGCTCCCGATTGTGGCCGCTTCGCAGCTTGTAAAAGAGAATGAACTGGAGAAAGATTTCCTGATGAAGTGGATCGATGTTATGGATTATCAATAAGAGAATACTTAAAGAATCTGCCAATGGCAGATTCCTGTGGATGCTACATCAACGAAAAATGGGTGGGATTTTTCCTGCCCATTTTGAATTATAAAGGATGACTGTAAGTGATGGGGAGAGGCAAGGATAATTTGATAGATATTTTAATAAAATTTCATAAATTTAATATTTGGTTACTGTTAAAGTATATGAAATTATGTTATAATAATAACATGGTATTGGCCGCTCAAATCGAAGAATACAATGACAGAGATTTGTAGTTACAATACAACGCCGCAGTATGCGTGTTGCAAATTTTTTTTGTCAAAGAGGAGGAAAAGAAAATGGCAAAAATTACAGAAGGATATATGCCTTTTAAAGGTTATCAGACCTATTACAGAATTGTCGGAGAACAGAAAGACAACGGAAAAGCTCCGCTGATCTGTCTGCATGGTGGACCGGGATCTACTCATAACTATTTTGAAGTTCTGGATAATGTTGCAGATGATGACGATCGTATGATCATTATGTATGACCAGTTAGGATGCGGAAAATCTTATCTGGACGGACATCCGGAGATGTGGACACAGGATCTCTGGCTGGATGAGCTGGACGCATTAAGAGAGCATCTTGGACTGAAAGAATGCCACATCATTGGACAGTCATGGGGCGGTATGATGCAGATCGCATATGCAATTGAGCGTGGAGCAAAAGGCGTAAAATCCTTTATTATTTCTTCCGGACACCCAAGCAGTAGCCTCTGGGCAAGAGAAGGAATGAGAAGAATTAAGATGATGTCTGAGGAAGATCAGGCAGCAATCAATGATGCTCTGGAACGCAATGACTTTACAGGAGAAGCTTACCTGAAAGCAGTTGACAATTATATGGACAGATACTGCAACTACTGGAGAGAAGATCTTCCGGAATGCTGTACAAGAGAAAAGAAATCCGGTGGAGAAGCTTACCTGTATGGATGGGGACCGAACGAGTTCGTTCCATCCGGTACATTAAAAGATTTTGAGTACATTGACAGACTTCACGAGATCAAAGTTCCATCATTGATCATGAGTGGTATTTCTGATCTGTGTTCACCATTAGTAGCAAAGACTATGGCGGATGAGATTCCAAACTCTAAATGGATCCTCTGGGAGAGAGCGCGTCATACTACATTCGTAGACAGACATGATGATTACTGTGTTGAGCTGTTAAAATGGATGAACGAATACGACAAATAAGATTTTTAATATTTGGAAATATGCAGAAATAAGATTTTTTGCGTAAGATAAAAAGAAACGGCGTTTCATAGATGAATGATCATTTGTGAAACACCGTTTCTTCTTTATTATTACAACTCTTCCTGGCGGTCGTGATTGATAGTCTGATAGAATAAGCGGTGGATTTCTTTCGGATTGTTTGTCTGTCCAAGAATCCACATCAATTTGGCAACAAGTGCCTCGGTTGTCATATCCGCAGCCTGGAGGATGCCAGGGTGTTCGCTGTATTTCTTACCAACTTGATAAACTTCCAGATCACAGCCTTCTTCCGGAACCTGTGTTGTGACAGCGAGAGTCTTTCCGGAATCTACCCAACCGAAGATAGCTTTCTCAAAAGAATCATCGTATTCCGGAATACCTCCGATACCGAATGTTTCCAGAATGATCGCATCGTAATGTCCGCGCAACAGTTCAAAAATATCTGCCTTTACTTCTGGCGTCAGCTTCAGAACAAAGACACGGTCGTTCAGCCTCTGGTAAGATACCATATTTGCCTGAGCGGTTGTTGGTGCAATGTAGTGACGGACGATCCGGTCATCATGGATCACGGCAAGAAGTGGAAAGTTCATACTCTCGAAAGCGTCAAAACTTCTTGTTCGCTGTTTTCTTGCGCGGGTTCCGGCAACTACTTTTCCATTAAATACAATAGAAACATCACAGGAGTTATCGTCCAGTGCATAGAGAATGCTCTGGTAAATATTGATCTTGGCATCCGTATATGGGTTGCCCATTGGTTTTTGTGAGCCGGTAAGAACGATCGGTTTTGCAGAATTTTGGATCAGGTAAGACAGTGCAGCGGCTGTATAAGCCATCGTGTCTGTACCATGCAGAATAACAAAACCGTCATAATCGTTATAATGTTCTGTGATCGCGTCACGCATCAGTCCCCAGAGATATGGACGCATATTTGTACTGTCGATATTCATAAGCTGCAGTACGGTCAGATCACATTTGTCTTTGATGCCCGGTACGCTGGCTGCAAGTTCTTCACCTGTCATAGCCGGTGTTAATCCGTCTCCGCCTTCTGCGGATGCAATAGTTCCGCCGGTGGCAATCATAAGTATTTTCTTCATATTAAAAACCTCTTACTTAATTGTATAGAATATGTTGTGGCACATTGAGTATTTGCAGCGAATAACTACAGAATTATGTAGCATATTTGCAATGCAAAACAGAATGCCCATAAAATAAGATATCTGTGAAAACGTAAGATGTCAATAGAAATCTGGAAAAAGAAAGCCGTATCGGGTATAATTAAATCAAGAAGTGGAAAAATACAGAAAAGAGGAGAGATTATGACAATCGAAATAGATACACATGCGCATACGCTTGTCAGTGGACATGCTTATAATACAATGCGGGAAATGGTACAGATGGCAGCAGAAAAAGGACTGAAAGGACTGGCGCTTACAGAACATGCACCAAAAATGCCCGGAAGTACGAATTTATATTATTTTGAAAATCTTGGTGTTGTTCCGCGTAAGATGTACGGAATCGATGTGCTTCTTGGATCAGAGTTAAATATTCTGGATGCGGCAGGCAGTGTAGATCTGCCAAAATCCGTGCTTCGGAAACTGGATATTGCTATTGCAAGTATCCACACGCTGTGTTTTGAAGATGAGTGGAAAAAAGAGCCGGTTACAGAAGCTTACTTAAATGCAATGGAGAATCCGTGGATTGATATTATCGGACATCCGGATGACGGAAGATTTCCGGTAGATTATCCGACGATTGTGAAAAAGGCAAAAGAGACAGGAACATTGCTGGAACTTAATAATTCATCATTACGTCCTGGCGGTTTCCGACAGAATACAAAAGAGAACGCCATAGAGATGCTGAGATGCTGTAAAGAGCTTGGAGCAAAGATCGTGCTTGGTTCAGATGCACATGTAGATGCTTTCATTGCAGACTGTACATGGTCGGAACCCGTATTAAGAGAAGTGGACTTTCCGGAAGAGCTGATCGTGAATACATCGATCGTAAAATTGAAAGAAGCATTAAAACGTAATAAAAAGCTATAGACTTTACAAATTTAGTGTGTTAAAATGTAACGGTAATGAATACTGTTACAAAGGAGATAATTGCTATGAGTAAAAAAATAAGGACGGAAGCAGTGGATTATCTGTTTGAAGCTGTGCTGAGTCTGGAGAATAAAGAAGAGTGTTATACATTTTTTGAGGATATCTGTACGATCAACGAGTTGTTATCCCTGTCGCAGAGATTTGAAGTTGCGAAGATGCTGAGAGAGCAGAAGACATATCTGGAGATTGCAGAGAAAACAGGAGCTTCCACAGCCACGATCAGTCGTGTGAACCGTTCTTTGAATTATGGGAATGACGGATACGATATGGTATTTGAGCGAATTGCTAAGAAGGAAGAGCAGAGTGGAGAATAAAGCGTTTATACGATAGAATAACAAAGAATTTAATAAGAATAGAAAAAAAGAAGTAAGTGAAGTTCTTACTTCTTTTTTTTGCGCTCTTCCGGTTTTGGAAGTTCGTCGATCAGTTTTTCAATGATCTGCTTCTTGACGTATACATCAAAACTCAGATTGCAGATGAAAGCGAAAATCTGAAGATTACGCTGTTCTTTATCTGGAATATCCTGAAACATCTCCATCGCTGCATTATAAGAATGTGTAACATCCTTCTGCATATTCCAAATGCGTGATTTCTCAAGTTCGCAGATATCACTGTAAATGTCTGTAATAGAGAGCCCTTTTGTGTCTGAAAAATACTGTTCCGTCAGAGGAGCAAGAATCGTTTCAATATCCTTGATAGATAAAATGTTTTTAAAATAATAAATAAAGATCATAACAAGAACATGTTCGCGTGAATACTTCTTCTTCACCGGAGGCGGGAGGAGATTGTTCTTCGCGTAATTATTGATCATTGTCTTGGTCAGGATCTTATCATCCGTATAGCGCTTGGTCGAGCGGAGACTCTCTTCCATAAAGGTAGTGACCTGATCCATATACAGGTCAATATTCGGGATGTCTTCCGGTTTGATATAGTCTATTCTGGAGATGCTGGATAAAATACTGTTCAGCAGATCATTTGTATCAATTGTCATATTATCACCTCAATGTAACCATTATATAGTATTCAAAACTAGATGGCAATAGAAATATTTTTATGCTATACTGTTTGGGTAAAAAATATTGGGGAATTTGTGCAAAGCAGGGAGGTTATCATGAAGAAAACAGATGAAAAATATCAGGCATACATACAGATATTAAAAGAAGAACTGGTGCCGGCAATGGGGTGTACGGAACCGATCGCACTTGCTTATGCAGGAGCAAAGGCAAGAGAAGTACTGGGATGTGTACCGGATAAAGTACTGGTAGAAGCCAGCGGAAGTATTATAAAAAATGTAAAAAGTGTCATTGTTCCGAATACGAATCATCTGAAAGGAATTCCGGCGGCAGTGACAGCAGGAATCATTGCCGGAAAGGCAGAGAAAGAGCTGGAAGTTATCGCAGAAGTGACACCGGATGAGATTGAGCAGATGATCACATTTTTAAAAGAGACGCCGATTACAGTTGAACATATCGATCAGGGGATTACATTTGATATTGTGCTGACGTTGTATAAAGAAGATTCCTATGCGAAGGTAAGAATCGCAAATTATCATACGAACATTGTACATATTGAAAAAGATGGTGAAGTGATATTTGACATTCCGGTAGAAGGAGAGAACGAAGAAGGGCTGACGGACAGAAGCCTTCTGGACATGAAGTCTATCTGGAATTTTATTAATACGGTAGATGTTGCCGATATTAAAGAAGTAATCGGTCGTCAGATTGAGTATAATACAGCGATTGCAGATGAAGGTCTGCGCGGGGACTACGGAGCAAATATCGGAAGTGTTCTCTTAAGTGCGTATGGAGATGATGTCCGTACAAGAGCGAAGGCGAGAGCGGCAGCAGGATCGGATGCACGTATGAACGGATGTGAGCTGCCGGTTATTATTAACGCTGGAAGCGGTAATCAGGGAATGACATGTTCGTTACCGGTTCTCGAATATGCAAAAGAGCTGAATGTGACAGAAGAGAAGAAATACCGTGCACTTGCGTTATCAAATCTGACAGCGATCCATCAGAAGACCGGAATTGGAAGACTTTCCGCATATTGTGGAGCAGTCAGTGCAGGTGCGGCAGCAGGGGCTGGAATTGCATACCTGTGCGGTGGCGGCTATGAAGAAGTTATTCATACAGTTGTGAATGCACTGGCAATCGTATCCGGTATGGTCTGTGATGGAGCGAAAGCTTCCTGTGCAGCGAAGATTGCGGCATCTGTAGATGCAGGAATCCTTGGCTATAACATGTACCTGAATGGACAGCAGTTCTACGCCGGTGACGGAATTGTAACAAAAGGTGTGGAGGCAACAATCCAGAATATCGGTCGTCTCGGTAAAGAAGGTATGCGTGAGACGAATGAAGAGATTATTAAGATGATGATCGGAGAATAGGTAATGAGACAGACGGTACTGTGCTACAATTTAAAAGGAACGAAAAAAGGAAGAAAACTCGGAATGATTTTCAGCTATCTCGGGTTTAAAGTGCGTCATATTCTGCCGGAAGAATATCATATTCCGGTAGGAGAACTGGCAGAGGGCAAAACAGATGCGGAGACAAAGAGCGAAGAAACGGACGGCGAAGAGCCATTTACAGACGAGATGCTTATCTTATGTCCGGCATCGGAAGCGTCCCTCGACAAAGCACTATTTATGATGCGCAAAGAAAAAGTGCAGGTTCCGTTAAAAGCAGTTCTCACACCTTCTAATCAGGAGTGGGATTCGGTTTCACTGCATGATGAGATTTTGAAAGAACATAAAGCAATGTCTGACAAGAAAGGAAATTAAGAACTTTGAGTATTTACGATACATTAAATGAACCACAGAGAGAAGCCGTATTTCAAACGGAAGGTCCACTTCTTATTCTTGCCGGTGCGGGTTCCGGGAAAACAAGAGTGCTGACTCATCGGATTGCATATCTGATCGAAGAACAGGGCGTAAATCCGTGGAATATCCTGGCAATCACATTTACGAATAAGGCAGCAGGTGAGATGCGGGACAGAGTTGACCAGCTGGTTGGATTCGGTTCAGAAAGCATCTGGGTAAGTACCTTTCATTCGATGTGTGTGCGGATTCTCAGACGTCATATTGAACTGCTGGGATATGATACAAATTTTACGATTTATGATACAGATGATCAGAAGACGTTGATGAAAGATGTTTGCAAGCTACTGGAGATTGATACAAAACGTTTCAGAGAGCGTGCACTTATGAGTGCAGTTTCCCAGGCGAAGAATGAACTGATCACACCGGAAGAGTTTCGGCTGAATGCGGGTGGAGATTTTGCACAGCGGAAAATTGCAGATGTTTACGAAGAATATGAGAAACAGCTCCGCGCAAATAATGCGTTGGATTTTGACGATCTGCTTTTTAAGACAGTACAGCTTTTCCAGACGCAGAAAGATGTTCTGGAATATTATCAAGAACGTTTCCGTTATATGATGGTAGATGAGTATCAGGATACGAATACTGTACAGTTTGAACTGATCCGGCTGCTTGCTGCAAAGTACAGAAATCTCTGTGTAGTAGGAGACGATGACCAGTCCATTTATAAGTTCCGTGGCGCGAACATTAAAAATATTCTGAACTTTGAAAAAGTATTTGAAGATGCGAAAGTGATCAAACTGGAGCAGAATTACCGTTCTACACAGAATATCCTGAATGCGGCGAACGCTGTGATCAGCAACAATGTGGGAAGAAAAGCCAAAACATTGTGGACAGATAATGACGAAGGCGATAAGATCCGTTTCCGCCAGTTTGATACCGCATATGATGAAGCCGAATTTATCGTAGATGATATCCGAGAACAGGTAGATAGAGGAAATGGCACTTATAATGATAATGCTATTTTATACCGGACGAATGCACAGTCGCGTATATTTGAAGAGAAATTTGTCACAGCGAATATTCCATATAAGATCGTCGGAGGAATCAACTTCTATGCAAGACGTGAGATCAAAGATCTGCTGTGCTATCTGAAGACAATTGACAATGGCAAAGATGATCTTGCTGTCCGTCGTGTGATCAATGTGCCAAAACGTGGAATCGGTCTCACGAGCATTAACCGTGTGCAGGATTATGCGGCAGCATATGATATCGGATTTTATGATGCACTTCTTTCTGCAGATGCAATCCCGAATATTGGAAGAGGACTTTCAAAATTAGAATCCTTTGTTGCACTGATTGAACATTTCAAAGTGGATGCAAAAGATATGACGCTGTCCGATCTGATGCAGGAGATTCTGGATGTTACAGGTTATATTGACAGTCTTATGGCCGAGGGGCCGGAAGAAGCAGAAGCGCGAATTGAGAATATTGACGAGCTTAGAAGCAAGATCGCGACATATGAAGAAACATGCGAAGAAAATAACGAACCGGCTACGTTGAATGGATTTCTGGAAGAGGTTGCGCTGGTTGCGGATATTGACAGTCTGGATGAAGACACTGACTATGTTGTGCTCATGACACTTCACAGCGCGAAAGGTCTGGAATTTTCACACGTATATCTAGCAGGACTGGAAGATGGAATATTTCCAAGCTATATGACAATTACGGCAGACAGTCCGGAAGAACTGGAAGAAGAGAGAAGACTCTGTTATGTCGGAATTACAAGAGCGGAGGAGGAACTGACATTAACCTGTGCAAGAAGACGGATGATCCGCGGAGAGACACAGTATAATAAAATATCCCGTTTCTTAAAAGAGATTCCGATGGAACTTTTAAGTACAGGCGGTATTTTCAAGAAAGAAGCGCCAGTGGAAGAACTAGCGAAAGCAAGTGCTTATATGCAGGCAAAACAGGCATTTCACACAAAACCATTTGCGGCATCGAATCCATTTTCCACAGCGAAACCTGCAAAAGAATTTGGCACACCAAAGGGAGACGGACCGGGTTATGATGTGGGCGATCGCGTTCAGCATGTCAAGTTCGGGGAAGGAACTGTGACGGCACTTGTGAAAGGCGGAAGAGACTACGAAGTGACAGTTGATTTTGACAGCGCAGGTACGAAAAAAATGTTTGCAATGTTTGCAAAACTTCGGAAAATTTAACATAAAAAGATAGTAATCTGAAAACGATAGTGTTATAATAAGACCAATAACTGAATCGCGTGAGATCACGAGAAAGGATGTGGGAGCATGAGTAGAGTAGATGAACTTATTGCAGCAACCAAATTAAGCGAGCTGGTGAATAAAAAGGAAGAAGATAAGCAGTGTAAGAACGTATTATGGGCACTGGCAATCGTAGGTGCAATTGCAGCAGTAGCAGGAATCGCCTATGCAGTATACTGCTTCTTTACGCCAGATTATCTGGAAGACTTTGAAGATGATTTTGAGGATGATTTCGATGATGATTTCTTCAATGACGAAGATCAGGTATAAGTCTTACAAAAAAGTAAAAGAAAAGCAGGTTTTTTGCCTGCTTTTTTTCTTGCTATAGTGAGAGAAAAAGTTTTTTCGTTATAGCAGGGAAGAGATAAGAACGAATTTCGGGATAAGGAGATCTTAAGATATGGACGAACAATGCTATGCATTACTCATTGATGCGGACAACGTATCTGCAAAATATATCAAACCGATTTTGACAGAGCTTGCACGTTACGGCAATATTACTTATAAGAGAATTTATGGAGACTGGACAAGTACACAGCATTCAAGCTGGAAAGATGAACTTTTGAAAAATTCCATCACACCGATCCAGCAGTTCAGTTACACACAGGGGAAAAATGCAACGGACTCTGCAATGATCATTGATGCAATGGATATTTTGTACACGAATGATGTAGATGGATTCTGCATTGTGTCCAGTGACAGTGATTTTACAAGACTGGTAAGCAGACTTCGTGAAAGTGGGAAGAATGTGATCGGTATGGGTGAAAATAAAACGCCGGAGCCGTTTCGCAAGGCGTGTGATAAATTTACTATTTTAGAAAACCTGTTAAATGAACAGGAACCGGGAAGAACAGAGACACCACGGGAAGGTCTGAGCAAAGAGAAGATTGAAGAAGACATTGTGAAGATGATACTGGAAAATGATGATAACAATAAGCAGACAGGACTTGGCGAAGTCGGAAGCCGCCTTGTAAGCCTGCATCCGGATTTTGATGTGCGAAGCTATGGATACAACATGCTTTCCAAATTTCTGGAAGAATTTCCGAAACTGGAGCTTGTAAAAAAAGGTAAGTTCGTTGCAGTTTCTCTGAAAGAAAATCATGGAAAGAAAACGGTTGTTGACCGGTATGTACAGAATCTGGTGAAGAATGCCGGAGAGAAGGGAATTGAGTTGAGCACACTGGGCAACCGTATTTATGAAAAATACAAAGATTTTAAGATCAATGACTATGGATACGCACAGTTTAATCAGTATGTGAAGAGTGTAGACCAGATAAGGGTAGAAAAAGCAGGAACAATACTGATTGCAAAATATAAAGAACAGAAGTAATCCTGTGGGATGAAAATCAAGAAGATAGAATGAATCAAAAAAAGTATTATTTAAACAGGAAGGAATAGAAAACATGAAAAAGGGACAGGTCTGGGAAGGAATCGTAAAAGAGGTAGATTTTCCAAATAAAGGAAAAGTATTTCTGCCGGAAGAAGATCGTACCGTGATCGTGAAAAATACAGTGCCGGGACAGAAGATCAGATTTTCAGTAAATAAGATCCGCAAAGGGAAAGCAGAAGGAAGACTGCTGGAAGTGCTGAAGCCATCAGAGAAAGAGATTCCGTCTGTTTGTCCACATTTTGGGCAGTGTGGTGGTTGCACATATCAGAATCTGCCATATGAAGAACAACTGGCAATGAAAGAGTCACAGATTAAGAAAATGATGGATGAAGCTGTGAATGGCAAGTATGTCTGGGAGGGAGTAAAACCAAGCCCGGTAAAACAGGCATATCGTAATAAGATGGAGTTCTCTTTTGGAGATGAGTATAAAGATGGACCAATCGCACTTGGTATGCATAAAAGAGGCAGTTTTCATGATATTGTCAATGTGACAGACTGCCAGATTGTGGACGAAGATTACCGAAAGATTCTTGACTGTACATTAGAGGCAGCAAGGGAGTCGGGACTTCTATATTATCACCGCATGAGACATACCGGATATTTTCGCCATCTGCTTGTAAGAAAAGCTGTGAAAACAGAAGAGATTTTAGTAGATCTTGTAACGACAACGGAAACAGATGCACAGGCATTTCTGGATACATGGGTGAAAAAGCTTCTGGAATTGGAACTCGATGGTAAAATGGCAGGTATCCTGCATACAAAAAATGACAGTGTTGCTGATGTAGTAAAAGATGAAGGAACGGAAGTGCTCTATGGACAGGATTATTTCTATGAAGAACTGTTAGGGCTGAAATTCAAGATTACTCCATTTTCGTTCTTCCAGACAAATTCGCTGGGAGCGGAAGTGCTGTATGAGACAGCGAGAGAGTACATTGGAGATATCAATGAGAAGGTTATCTTTGACTTGTATAGCGGAACCGGAACGATTGCGCAGATCCTTGCACCGGTAGCAAAAAAAGTTGTTGGTGTGGAGATTGTGGAAGAAGCGGTTGAAGCTGCGAAGGAAAATGCTGCGCTTAATGGCCTTGATAACTGCACATTCTGGGCAGGTGATGTGCTGAAAGTGATTGATGAACTGGGCGAAGTGCCGGATCTTATTATGCTTGATCCACCGCGTGACGGCGTGAATCCAAAAGCGCTGATGAAGATCCTGAATTTCGGCGTGGACCGTCTTGTATATATTGCCTGTAAACCGACCAGCCTTGCCAGAGATCTGGAGATGATCCAGGGTAGAGGATATAAGGTGGAGAAGATCTCCTGCGTAGATTTATTTCCGAATACGTACCACGTGGAGACGGTTGTCTTGCTTTCCAAGGGTGAGGTCGACTCGAA
>NZ_QUKZ01000027.1:0-8544 GCF_003481355.1 Dorea sp. OM07-5
GCCATCTGTCATTACCACTCTTCCTTTACCAGATGCCATGTTTCTTTGGTAAGACGCAGCATTTCCTGAATGCTCTGCTCACTTGCCATTCCAGAAGCATTGGCAACATGGGCAAGCTGATTGGCATTGTTGCATAAGCCTGCAATCTTTCGGAGCAATTCGGGGTGATGCTCACAGGGTTTTGCATGAACCTGCGCTCCTAAAATCAACGAACGCATAAACTCTTCCCGGCTCAGACCGCTTCTTTCGACCTGCTCATTCAGTTCCCTGACTTCCCTTGCATTAAGCCGTACCGGGATCACATGATTTCGTTTTCGCATTGCATCACCGTCCCTTCTTTTTTCTCTTCTTTCATCATACCGCCAAGTTCCTCATCGGATTTTTTCGCCGCAACCATGCAACAGGTCACTACCACTTCTATAAATCCTCCGCTCATCAATGCGATTACAATCATTACTCCGTTTCTTAACATGACTTGATCCTTCCTTTCCATTTCCGTCTGTGTCTGGGGGATTGGGGTTCTCCCCAAAGTGCGTTTGGATATCCAAACGCTATGCTTGCAAAACGAGTACTGCCAGTTTCTGTAGCACCGGATTGACTCGATTCTGATTTATTTTGATTCTTTTATCTGTACCAGTCCATCAAGTGTCGTACAAATGATATGGAGTCTGTCTGCCATACTGATTTCGGTATTCATTGTTCCTGTCACTTCTTTCCCACATACGACTACCATCCGGCATCTCCGTAAAAGGATATGGGACATTCTTCCATATCCTTGCATATCTTCTGCATCAGACTCTTCCAAGAATGGTGAGAATACAAATCTCGGACAGATCGGTACATACCCAAGTTCATAGATTTTTCTGCAATATTTCTGCACTTTTACCCGGCTTTCTTCTGCTGAACAGCACACATAAGCCAGCGCCTGTTCCATACGCTCCATCTCCTTCCTGCATCCAGTTGGATGCCACTCATTTTCTCTATAAAAAACAAGATGTCCAATTGGACATCCCGGCTACTTTTCATCCTCTTTCTGCTCTGCTTCTAATGCAATTTTCACTCTGTCACTTCCCAGTTTGTAGTAGGCATCTGTTACCTCAATTCCCACTGCACGATAACCTGTCATAACCGCTGCAAGGACAGTTGTTCCTGCTCCGGCAAACGGGTCCAGGATCAGCCCTCCCGGTTCACAAATCTGGATGACATCTTTCATAAGCTGCAACGGTTTCTCTGTCACATGAATCCGGTTCTGCGGATTGCCATATCGGAAGACGCCCGGCAGACAAGATACCGGACGATTGATCGGCATCGGTCCGTTACTGCCCCACACAATATATTCAGCCTGCTGGCGGAAACGGCCTTTCTGTGGACGGGAGTTTCCCTTATCCCACACCGCTGTTCCTCGCCAGATCCATCCTGCCCACTGCAATGCATCGGTAATCGATGGATACTGACGCCAGTCAATGAACAAACAGATTGGAGCACCTTTCTTGCAGGCTTTCCGCACATCATAGAGCCATTCAGCCATCCAGTGCGTCCAAGATCTCTGGTCTTTGTTATCCCCATCGAAATCCGGAAGTGCATTGGCAGCACTCATACTGCTGTATTTCTGATTTGTAGTACGATTTCTTTCATTCTGTTTTGTTCCACCGGATGCATACGGCGGATCGGTAATAACTGCATCAAAGATTCCCGGCTGGAATGCTTTGACCAGTTTTAATGTATCTCCATGTAATATTTTCCAGTTTTCCCCTTCAGTATATTCCTCCGGGTATGTTTCCTCTTTCATAAGTTCTTCCAAACTCAGGCCATTTGTCATAGGCATCATCCTTTCTTTTCTCAGCGTTCCGGCTGATTTTTCTTCTTTGTTTGTCTTTTCTGGTAGGACTGTGGCGGTTTCAGTTTCTCAGGAACAGAAAAAGCACTCCACTTTCCATTTTCATATAAGAACATATCTTTTGTGTGGTTATTAAATATATCCCAAGGGAAAATATCCCCTTTAATATAGATATTTCCTCTTACTTCTCCATACACATGGCTTTCTCCACCGATGACAGGTGCATTTACTCCTACCGTATCAATAAATGCTTTTCCACTGATTATCGCATTTTCCTTTATCTCACCGCCACAGATATAACAGTCTCTCTTCGCAACTGCTCTGTCATAAAAAGTAGTATCTCCGGTAACAACAGCATAACCTCTGACCAGACTGCCATCATAAAGTGCAGCTTCTTCCTTTACCTCACCGTTTTCGCAACAGATTGCATCATCATAAATCCAGCAAGTTCCTTCCTGTGACAGATTGTTTTCATTCTCTACAAAACCACCTATTGTTCCTTTTGGTACTTTCTCATTCACATCTGACACCGCCTGTATTCGATGGAGCCATGGATATTTCGGATGTTCAATTTCCGTAATCTTATACTTACTCACGTTCTCTCCTTTCATCGTTCCGGCTGATGTTTCTTCTTTGCCTTCTTATTTTCTTTTGGCGGCGAACTCAACTCAGTTTCTACATATTCGCTGATAATCAAAAGTGCTTTGTAATAGTCCCCACTTTCCAATACCCTTTTACGCATTTCTTTTGCTTCTGCTGTCTGTTTATTCTTTTCCAAAAGAGTTGAGGCATCGCCCATAATGGAAAAAATATTCCCATTATGTCCAAGGAGCTGTAACTTGGGACGTTGTTTCTCAGGCTTTGTCGGAATCTGCTCTGTTTTCTTTTCATACATTTTCGGCTGTTCCATATCAGGATGCCAAAAATGCACATTCAGCATTCCGCCATCTACCTTTATATCCCTCTGCTCAAATCCTTCACCCCAACCGTCACTG
Source organism: Dorea sp. OM07-5 (assembly GCF_003481355.1). Classification (NCBI taxonomy): domain Bacteria; kingdom Bacillati; phylum Bacillota; class Clostridia; order Lachnospirales; family Lachnospiraceae; genus Dorea; species Dorea sp. OM07-5. Next base: position 2,833 of record NZ_QUKZ01000027.1, read on the forward strand.
TACTGTCCTGTAATGTATTCGGTGAATTCCTGTAGTTCTTCCTGACTTAAAAATTCATTTAATTCCAGTTTGGTACATCCGTACAGGATTCCGTCTTTGTTTTCTATCGTAACAACTGCACTTTGTATCTTTCCCTGAATGGACTCACTTCCGTCAAAATACTGCATGAGATCATCTTCCCCATAGCGTTCCAGTTCTTCTCGGATGACTTCTTCATAATCGGCAAGTTCTGTTCCATCTAATGGCATTCCATATTCATCACTCTCCGACCACTCTTCTTCCCATTCGGATTCTTCTGAATAAAGATTTCCAGTCAGCTCCGTCAACAGATGTACGTGCATCGTTCCTTTTTCTTCCATTCTCTATCACCTTCTTTCTAATGGTCTGTCCCTGCATTTATTTGTCTGCTTTTTTTCTTTCGCAAGGTCTGCATGATCTGCCCCTTCTTTTTCCGGCAGATTGCAGATAATCTGATACGTTCCCTCATAATGTTTTTTCATCTGTTCTTTCGCCCATCTCCCTGCAAAGTCATTATCGGTACAGATTTCAATTTCTTTGATTTCCGGATGGTTCTTCAGAAACTCTTCCAGTGCGTCCGGCGGCTTTTTAAAACGTTCACTTTGTATCTGTGCGTTATCTTTCGGAGCAGCGATTCCTCCAAGGGAAAGACGATATTTATCCCTCTTTCCCTCTTCCAGTGTCATGTGTGCCAGTGCATCTATACACGCTTCATATACGGCAACTCGCTTTGTTTCTCTTTCCGGTGGAATGCAAAAGCTGTACTTTTTTTCACTCCCGGTCTGCTCCATCTTGAATCCCTTCCCGTTTTTTTCATAGATTCCTCGCAGGAATGCATATCTTGCTTTTCCAGATTCATCTTTCCCAACAAAAACAGCGTTATGGTACGGGACACTTTCATAAAGGATTTCATGCGAAATGCAATACGTGATCACTTCATCGCTGATTCCTCTGTGGTTTAAATAAGCCCTGATTCGTCTGCAATTACAATATCTCTCCGGCAGTTTAAATAGTGGTTTTTCCTTTTCGGCAGACTGTGTCGGAATAAAAGACGGACTCTCTTCGCACAGCAGTTTTACAGCATCTGTAAATTTCATTCCATCCACTTCAATCAGGAACCGCAGTGCAGACACTCCCCCGATATCTCTGGATTTCCAATGCCATTTACTCGACAATTCATTGATTTTAAAACTGTCATGGTCCGTCAACTGCCATTCATTTCTGGTTCTTGTCTTTTGCAGTCTCTGTGCCTGATGTGTTCGCAAATACTCATACGCAGTCATATTTTTTGCTGCCTGAATCTCTTCTTCTGTTACCCAAGGCATTACAGAATCGTATCCTGAAGAGCCAGTACCTTATCTGTTCGCTCCCAAGGAAATTCCTTTCTTCCAAAATGACCAAAAACTGCCGTCTGACGGAAAATCGGACGATTCAGTCGAAGAGATTCCATGATCTGAACGGGTGTCACTCCAAACACCAGTGGGATTGCTGCCGCCAGACAATCATCCGCACACACTTTCCCCGTACCAAAGGTATCTACCTCAATCATAACCGGCTCTGCTACTCCGATTGCATAAGCCAGAGACACCTGACACTTGCTTGCAAATCCTGCAGCCACTATATTTTTTGCGATATACCTTGCCATATAAGCCGCCGAACGGTCCACTTTCGAACAGTCTTTTCCTGAAAATGCACCGCCACCATGCGGAACCATACTGCCATAAGTGTCCACCATCAGCTTTCTTCCGGTCAGTCCGGTATCTGCATCAAATCCTCCGCACACAAATTTTCCTGACGGATTGATCAGAATCTTCGTATCCTCATCCGGCGGCAGTAATCTGAGTGCTGAGCGAAGCACTTTCTCTCTGATCTCGGCATCTAACTTCTTCAGGCTCTTTTCTGCACCATGCTGGCAGGAAACAACAACACTTTCCAGTCTCACTGGTTTTCCCTCTTCATATTCTACGGTTACCTGTGCTTTTCCATCAGAAAAGATATCTTTGATATATCCGCTTCTTCTGCAAGCCGAAAGTTCACGTGTGATCCGGTGTGCCAGAACAGTCGGCATTGGCATAAGCTGCGGAGTATCATCACACGCATATCCGACCATAACACCCTGATCTCCAGCTCCCCTGCTTCTGTCTCTTATTTTTGCACCGATATTATCCCGAAATTCTTTCGACACACTCACTGCTTTCGCAATATCTGGACTCTGCTGATGTACAAACGTATCCATTTCTATCCCATCTGTACAATACCCACACTCTTCTAAAACTTTTCGGATCACATCAAACACTGGCGGCTCATATCCGCTGGTGATTTCTCCTGCTACAAACACATTTCCTCTTGTAGCAAGGACTTCACACGCCACTCTCGAAGATGGATCGTAACGCAGACATTCATCTAAGATTGCATCTGCTATCTGATCGCATACTTTGTCTGGGTGTCCTTCTGTTACTGATTCTGCTGTATAAAAACGTTTCATCATTCTTCTCCTTATAGACAGACAGGACAGAAGCTGCTTTATGCACATCTCCTGCCCTGTCAAATTGGTTTATCCTGTAATTCTTATTTTATTTTTCTTCTGTTTCTTTTTTGTTGTCTGTCATTTTTGACTTCTTTCTGCGGTATACATTCACTCCTGTAGCTGTTTCGGCAGATGCCAGTGCAAGCAGAACAAACGCCCATATTTTCTGGTTATCACCTGTTTTTGGCGCATTTGTTTTTTCTGTTGTTTTCTCCGGTGTTCTGGCATCTTTCATTTCTACTTTCTGGACTTCCATTGTATCTTTCAATGTGAATGTAACATCTTCCGCAATCTCGTAACCATCCGGTGCGGTAATCTCACGCAGAGTAAGTTCTTCATTGACTGGGAGCTTTGCAACGGAATGTGGTTTTCCGTCCGTAATCCACTCTTCCAGAACAGTTCCGTCTTTGCGGATAATCTGAAGCTTTGCCCCTTCCAGTTCTTTTCCGGTTGTAAGGTCTGTTTTTGAAATTTCCACTTTGGAATATTCATCTTTCATCTCAACCTTTGTCACACTGCCATCTTCTTTGACTTCAAACATCACATCGCTGGCAGACACATAGCCATCTTCATAAGGAGCCAGTTCCTCATGTAAGGTATAACTTCCCTCCGGCAGTCCGTAAATGACATGTTCTTCCTTCGTACTAATCCACTCTTCCACAACAGTTCCATCTTTATCAATGACCTGCAGTTTTGCTCCTTCCAGCTCATTTCCGGTTGTTGCATCTGTTTTGGTAATACGTGTTTCTGTCGGCTGATTCTCAACTTCTTTGTTCAGTTCAATCTTTGCAAGATTCTGATTTTCATAGGTTGCGTCTACATTCCATACTTCCTCATTTGGAAGATATCCGGCTTTTCTGACTTCCTCTTTGATATAGTATTTTCCATGTGGAAGATCGCTGTCGAAAGTAAGTGTTCCCTTTGCATCCGTTGCTTTCTTTTCCAGCAGGGTATCTTTCTCTACGAGAACCTCTCCCTGATTAGAAAGAATATCTTCCGCAGCATACAGTCCAAAAATAACACCTTCCAGCTTTTCGCCTGTGACAGAATCTTTCTTTTCTACTGATACAGAAACTTTCTGTCTTTCATTTTTATAGGTAACGCCTTCATAAACGACTGCCTGTGTATCATCCTCTGCTGTCAGGGTAAATTCTTTCTGTTCTGTATTCAGGACAAATTTCTCTCCTGCTACAACTTCTTTCAGATAATACGTTCCCAGTGGCAGATTGTTGATAACTGCTGTTCCATTTTCATCTGTAGTCAGTTTGGCTACCAGATTATCTTTCTCATAACGAACAACTGGATTTCCTTCTTCGTCCTTTGCTCCGTCTGGTGAATAAATGGTATCTTTGGCATATACTTCGAATTCAGCACCTTCTACTCCGGTTTCTTCATATTTAAAGCCTTTATAAATACCTGTTTCTTCTTTACCAGATACGGCATTTCTTACTTTAGAAACCAGTGCTTTTACTTTTGCCAGAACAGAATCTCCGGTTACTTCGGTAAGCTGTTCTCCCTTTTTCGTCAGGAGCAGGCTTCCTACCTGTTCATCGTTTTTCTGTTCTACCTCTACAATCGCTGCTCCTGTATCTGGATCAATCTGATGTGCAGTGTTTGAGGATACTGTAATTACAATACCGCTCTGTGGATTTTCTTTATATGTTCCTTTTGTAGTCTGCTCTAATGGTGAAATAATCGTTGTTCCATCATACAGGGACTCTTCGCTTCCCTGTCTTACAAATCCTTCCGGTGCTTTCACTTCTTCGATTCGGTAGGTAGAGCACTTCAGTTCCTGCGGTGTGATCAGATATCCTTCCTCGTTTGTTTCGAATACACTGATCTTTTCTTTCTTCGGATACTGAACAACCTGTTCCACATATTTCTTATTTGTCACATCGTAAATCTTATAAGATGCTCCGGCCTTTAAAACGGTATTTCCAGTCTGTGCATCCTTCTTTACAATTTTCAACAAGAATTCAAACGGACGGTCATCAAATACTCTCCACTGCATTGGTTCTCTGCTGTCATTTTCCACATTTACAACAAACGGATCAATGGTTTTCAGATTCTCCGGGGTAGTGCTTTCCACTACAACATAACTTCCATACGGCAGTTCCGGGCTGACTGCATATCCTTTTGTATCCGTGATCAGTTCCGGCACTTGTACAGCTGTTCCATTCTCATAGGTGACTGCCACCTGCTCTTTGCTGAAGTCATAATTCTTGAAATCACTTGCCGTGTAGCTTTCTCCATTGGACGGTTTCAGTTTCCCATTTTTCACCTGTGTCAGGTCGCTGATCAGATATACCTTAAATCCTGCTCCTGCAACCAGGTCTGTTTCTGTCTGCTCTCCATCTTCACTGACTTTGATCAACTGGAATGCCTGTTTCTTTATCTGCTCTTTTACCGTAAGCTCTCTTGTCACTTCTGCAACATCCTGACCTTCATAAGTTACGGATACTTCATATTTTGTAGTATCCAGTGTATATCCTTCCGGTGGAGTGATTTCTTTTACATACATTTCTCCAAGGTATAATTCTGAAAACTCCAGTGTTCCATCATCTCCGATGACTCCCTGCGCGATCAGGCTGTCCTGTTTATACAGAACTCCTGTTGTTCCATCCGGATGCACGATATCTTCTTTGGCATACAGACCATACACAGCACCTCGAAGAGCGCCGTCTCCCTGTGGCTGGAATGCAAATGTTTCCTTATCAATCTTTGCAATCTTTACTTTTCCAGTGACCCTCTCATCCGTTGCTGTTACCGTCAATGTCTTACCGGCTGCAACATCCACTTGATAGACTTCCTGATTCCGTTTATATCCGGTCGGTACAGTCACTTCTTTTACATACACAGTTTTGAGTGCGGCATCAAAATAATCGCTGACTGCTTTTCCGTCTGTTCCGGTTGCAGTCATCGTCATTAGCAGATTTTCGCACTTCTTATCGGTGTAAATACCGTAAACTGCTCCAGATAGTGGGTTCTGTGTATTGATATCTTTCTTCGTCAACTCAATGCGTGTCATATTCAGCCACTGTACGCTGAAGCTTACCGGAGCTGCTGTTTCGCTTTCAAATACACCGATATCCTGCTTGGAATCTCCGGTTGTCAGCACCAGTGTTCTCCATGTCTTTCCGACAGAACCATATAAGTTTCCGGAAGCA
>NZ_QUKZ01000027.1:8554-16346 GCF_003481355.1 Dorea sp. OM07-5
TGTTCTCCATGTCTTTCCGACAGAACCATATAAGTTTCCGGAAGCATAACTGCCTGTCAGTAATAAATCTGCGGACAGATAGAATGTATCTCCACCATAAATCTGGATGTTTCCATTTGTAACACTTGTTCCTTTGGAAAGATTATGTGCAGTCACATTTTCCGGTACACTCAATGTCACATAGTTTCTGTGATCTCCAGACAGTGTGATATTTGATGTTTTCTGGATGTTTCCATCCCGTACTGCATTCAGCTTTGTACTTGAAAGGCTCAGTTCACCTTTTGGCGGTTCTTCCTGTCCAAACAGATAATTGATATATGCGATAACCCCTGCATTTACAAGGTCATTATAATTACATCCTGTAAATCCGGCTTCTCCTGCATAAGCGTAGCTGGCTGCAATGTGTGTATACACATACTTTTCATCTTCCGTTTTTCCAGACAGATAACTTCCTGTCAGATCTCCTGCCCCGCCATAACCATAATAAAGGACTTTCTGCAAATTTTTATTGCTGTCCAGTACCTGTGCTACATAACTTCCACTCGGTGGGGATGCTTTCTGGGACTGAAGGCAGTATGCAATTTTTCCATTGACTGTAAACAGGCAAGTAAGATAATTTCCAATATAACTTGGATAATAGATAGTTCTCCCCTTTGTCAATGTAACTGTGGAACCGCTGCTTGTAGCTCTTTCAGCCGCAGACAATACCATCACATTTCCCTCTTCGATGTCCTCTTTCAGTTCTTTGACTGCCTGTGCAGATGCATCTTCTTCGGATGTTTCAATTTCTACATCTGTGTAGTTCTGCACAGGCGAATCCGAATCATCTTCAGATTCTGTATCTGACTTCTGTTTCTCTCCACCATTTTCTTCGGAATGTGCCTGACCTTCTGTATCCGTCAGAGTCACTTTCCGGGTGATGGTATAGCTGTCACTCTTATCTTTTGGAACGACCATATAAGTGGCAATATATGTTCCTGCTTTGTCAGAATGATACTCTCCACCATTCTCATCTTTGATACTTACAAGCGTAACCTCTTCTTTTTCTGTATCATAATGGATTCCTTCCATACTGGTTTCCACTGCAAATGTATCATCCGAAACTGCTTTTGTGATATCATCTGCCGTAACTGATGTATCTTTCTGGCTTGTTACCGCCTGTACTTCCGTCTGCTGTTCCGAGCCTGACTGTTCGGCCGCAAACGCATTCGCACTGCTCAAGGTACTGGCGCCCATCAGGACAGCCAGTCCAAAAGCAGCAATTCTGGTCTTTAATTTTCTAACCTTCATGTGCTTTTCCTTCCTATTATAAATAGATTTTTTTCAGTAAAATACCGCAGAAGATGTTTCCTCTGCGGTACGTTTTATCTTGCATATCGATTTTTTTCTTTTTTTACTTCCTGTCTGGTACGTTTTACCGCTTCCATGACAGACTCCGTTGGAATCTGGTTATCCTTACATCCTTCCAGAATCCCATCCAGATAGAATTTTGATGGCTTTGCAGGAACATCTTTGTGCGGAGCGTTCATCATGTATACAAACACTTCTTTCTCCACACTCTCCTGATTTTTTACCCGAATCGATTCTTTCCTATAAAAACTTGGGAATCCTTCATAAAAATCCAGACTCTTCTCACACGCTTCTGTGATTTTCCATAAGACTCCTTCGACACAGCTTCCTTTTTCCGGCAGTACCGTTGCTACCCCATTGCCCGGAGCCCTTCCTCGAAATGCCAGTCGATAATCTTCAAGCCGGATATTTTCCACAACTTCCGCAGCCGGACACCTGTACTTCATCTGCTCCAGATTCATGTTGCTGCCATAAGCAAAATAATATCTATCTTCCATTTTCTCACCTCTATCTGACTTCTTCTGTCCTTTGATTTTTCTTCAGACACTCATACGTGCTTTTATCGTATCTCCACGCAAGATCACCATCCAGATTTGCTAGCAGATGTTTTCGGACATTTTTATATTCATCTCCGATTAATCCAAGTCTCAATAAAAATGTACGAAATGTAAATGCCGGATTTTCTGATATCAGTGTCTTTTTCATCTGTGTAGATCTCTGATTGATCGCCTGTGCGGAAATGGCTAATGCCAGTGTAATGTTTGCTCTTACCTTCCCTGCATGTAACGTGCTTTCAAAACAGCGCCATTCCAAAGTCCCCTTGGAAAACACAGCATGAAGATTTAAAGCATAATAACGGGTATGATCATAATGGATATGACTTCCATCCCTGCCTCCATACCAGACATTTCTTACTCGGTCCATAGTGATTGATTTATTTGGTATTTTTCGAATCTTCTCCAATACCTCCGGCCGCACCCTTTGGCAATAACTATTTGCTCTTCTTTCCTGCACTTTTAGTGCTTTGAACAGGATATCTTCCTTTGCATACATAATTGTCAGTGCATTTTTCAGGCTTTGCGGTGTATGATTCGATGCATCTACATGAACATGCTGACCACAGGACTCATTTACAAAACCTCCATGCCGTCGCAGACAGCGTACTACTTCCTGTAACTTACCCATTTCATCATAGGATAATTTCGGAGATACCATTTCTGTTGAATATTCTCTGCCTGCCTCTACAATTCGACCGCCTGCTTTTCGTTCTGTATGAATGCTCCCATCAGACATAAATTTCCACTTTTTCCCTTCCAAATCTCTCACTGACCAGATTCCGTAAGTCGTGCCGTCATAATATGCTTCTGTTCCAAACATTTCCGCAACAACTTCTGCAGCACGTTGTCTGGTAATTCCTGTCATCTCGATTTCTGTGCCAAAGAACTGGTCTTTTATGCCGATCATACCTAATGGATTCCTTTCTCAGACACTTCCTGTGCGTTCAGTTCGGAGTCTGCCTTTTGCAACAATCTTCCGATTGCCTCGATGACATTAACAGTTACCCCATTTCCAGCCTGTTTATAAAGCTGTGCATCAGAAGTGCAGTCTATGATCTTGTCAATCTGCCAGTCATAATAACCTTGCAGACGCAGGCACTCCCTCGGAACTAATCTTCTTATTCTTCCATGATACAAGATGCCATGACGATCGGTTGCAGTAATTGTGAACATCGGTTCTTCTGGATTTTTCATGCGTCTGCCATTCTGACGGACATTTTCTTTTGCTGGTGTAAGGACTGCTCTTGCTCCTTCTTCTCTTAATACGCCGGAACATTCTCCTTTGTGATTATGAATTCCTGATTGTCTGGTATTCAGACATCTGCAATGTTCTGTTACCAATGGTGGCGGTGACAAATCTACAAAATGAAGTGTTCCCTGTTGAATACCTGTAGTCAGGGTATGTGCAATCTGATGTCCGACTCTTCCTCTCCTGCTGTTGAGATTCGCATAGCCTAAATCGATGCTGTCACCCTCTCTTGCAAGTTTGTAGCCGAGCTTTGTATTTTCTTTAATTGGAACACCCACATCATATAATCCTGTCTTTCCACCCATTCCTCCTGCTTGTGATGTCAGGGTACAGCTTAATCCTTTTGGACTGTAGACTCTTTTTCCCTGACTTCCTGCCCGGATTTGAACAAGAGCTGCTCCATTTGTTTCTGGTTCAGGTAATACTTTTCCGGCACATCTGAAATCAAGATATCCGACAATATACACCCGTTTCCTTGCTTGGGGGACTCCGAAATCCTTGCTGTTAAGCACTTTCCATTCGACATGGTACCCCAGTTCAGAAAGCGTACTGAGGATGGTGCAAAACGTCCGGCCTTTGTCATGCGATAACAAACCGGGAACATTTTCAAGGATAAAATACGAGGGTCTTTTAGCTTCAAGAATCCGGGCAATTTCAAAAAAGAGAGTTCCTCTTGCGTCAGCAAATCCTTCTCGCTTTCCGGCGATAGAGAATGCCTGGCAAGGAAATCCTGCACAGAGTAAATCAAAATCCGGCATTCGTTCTGGTTCAATTGTTCATGCATCACTACAATACCACTCCCCTTCTGTGTCAAACAGCAATCGGTAGTTCTTATCCGCATAAGTATCCACCTCACAATGTCCGACACAGACAAAGTTTCCTGCCCGTCTTAAGCCTTCACGGAATCCCCCGATTCCGCTAAAGAGATCAAAAAATTGAATGGTTGCGGCTATCAACCTCCTTTTTGCTGATAAAAACAGGCGGCATGATCTCTCATACCGCCATTCGTTCTTCTGTATCAATTGGTTACCATTCTGTTGGTTCTTCTGCTTTGGTTTCTTCTTCCAGATCAGTTTCTCTTTCTGGTTCGTTTTCCTCTTCCGGTTCGCTTTCCCCTTCTGGTTCGTTTTCCTCTTTCGGTTCGCTCTCTCCTTCTGGTTCGCTTTCTCCTTCTGGCTCGCTTTCCTCTTCTGGTTCACTTTCCCTTTCCGGCTCAGTTCTTTCTTCCGGTTGAGTTTCTTCTGTTCTCAATTCTCCGGTTGTCTGTTCGGATTCTTCAGGCTGCTCTTTGCTTTGCCATTCGGCCTCTGCCTTTTCCAGTGCTTCTTCTATAATCTGAATTAAGAAGTCCTTCTGTTTCATGTGTTTCTTTCCGATGACAACTTTTAATCTCTGAAATAATTCCTCTGATACCTGTACTGCTACTGTTCTTACTGCTCCCATGCTTATTTCTCCTTTTCCTTCCAGTCTGTTGAAATGTTCTTCAATGACCTGTTGTAAAAATTTTTGTGTGCTGCTTTCTGTGAGTTCAATCTCTTCTCTTACTTTTTCATGTAAGTCCATCGGGATCTTTCCGCAGATATTTTTCATCTCTGCCATAGCTGGTCTCCTTTCTCTTTCGCTACACACAACATACTCCAAAGCCGCATGGAAAGCTATTCACAATACCCACCAAAGATAACGATGCATTTCTTGCCTTACCCCTAGCAGATCCAACAATGTATGTATCGTGCAATCATAGGCCTCACCCCCTTTACAAATTTTCCATTTGAGATAAAAAATCCATCATCTGATCTGGTATTCCTTCCGATGATGGTTTCATTGTCGATTGTTCCGTAGTGCCACATATTCCTAATTCCCGAACACTTTCTTTTATCGTCTTTTGAATGACTTCTTCCAGCCATTTCCGATCCTCTTTTTCCAGAATTGCCTGAACCAGATACTGGCTTTTCTGCCCTTCTGGAACACTTTGAAATTTCTCCCATGCCCTCTGGTGTTCTGGATTTTTCAGGTTTGGGCGGAACGAATACACCGGGCGTGTCATCTCGCCCACATCTGCTCTACAATCCGTTCATACCCTGTTGCGTTGGCATGGACGTCCTCTATAAAAACGGGGCGGCAAATCGCATCCTGTGCGGTCACGTGGCGTTTTAAAATTGCGGAGCCTCCACCCATAAATACGGTTGGTACTGCCCGGAGATCAAACCCGGATTCTGTCACCGCAGACAGTATTCTTTCGATATATTTCCGTCCGTTTTCCTGTATGATCCGTCTGGCCTCCTCTGCCATACTGCAAGATTCCCCCCGAAGCACACGCTCAATTTGAGTTTCTGTTACAGACAGTCCGGTATTTCTACGCACCTGTTCTGCTGTCTCGTCAATACATCGGATCACTCCAAGCTCCAGACTCCTGCACGTTGCTGCATTGGGAACAGCATTGTCCAGCCTCATAAGGTCAACGGTCCAGCCACCAATATCAACAAGCAGAACAGACGGTTCATTCTTCAGATACTCTGGATGCAGAGCAAGCGCAGAGTATCCCTGTGGGAACAGTTTCACATCTTTTATTGTTATCTCATATAACTCACTTTCATATAAAAATCGCACTGGCTGCTCTTTCCGCAACAGATACTCCCTGAATCCCTGTTTTTCTCTTCCGAAACTTGAAAGCGGAAGTCCGACAGCCAGAATTACCTCTGTCTTTCGTTCCGCTTTCCGATGCTTGATTTCTTCTGCAATGGCTGCCAACGTCAGCAGATAATAATTATCATTGGACGTTTTATTTTTTACCAGCGTCTGTCTTCCCGTACCGCAAACATAATACTTTCCCTGATACTGCAGAACATTCTGCATGGTATACGGCTCGTAATCATACCCAATAATTCCACTTGGGAAAGACACTTGTCTTGTTTTAATGGCATAATAGCCATGATCAATTCCTATGATTATCGCAATCACATCCTTTCATTTTTCTGTTTAACGTAATGTCAAAAATGCTTTCACTGCTGCAACGGATCGTTGCAAAAGTGCCATTCGTGAACACTTTTCTATGTTCCAGCGTCCCAAAACCTGCGGAAAATCTGGCTTTTTCATACCACTATAGCCAGAGGAACACTACTGTTCCTCCCCAGCCGGTTATAAAATATCCCTCTCCCGGCGGCGGTCCAGCCTGTCCGGGGGAGAGATATATCGCAAGTTTCCTTTTTGAACAATTGCCTGTCTTTTTATTTTTATGAGATGTTTTTCCTGCTTTTGTAAAATGGGAAGATACTCCGGTTCTGTCAGAAACTTCCGTATGTAATTTCCCTTTTCTCCCAGCCTGTTATCATTTTCTAGCAGCTCTATTTCCACCATGTAATGAGTATCTGGATGAAATCTCTTCTCACACAGAATGCTGTCCCCTTTTATATAATCGGATTTAGCCGATTCTCTTGCTGCCGCCAAGAGTTCATAAATACTTACTTCCACCTCTTATCACCTCCCAAAAGGTCAGAAAAAAGCAGACCTCTTAATCAAAGTCTGCTCCTGTCGGATATGGTAATCCTCTTTCTTCATATTTTTTATCGATATAATTTCGAATCCATTCCCTGTATTCTTCCGTTAATGCCAGTTCCTGAAATTCTAACAACCACTTTTCCCCTTTTGCTTCGTCATCAAGCCATCGATCTTCTATGCACTCCGGCTCATCTAACATTTTCATCATCGCTTCAAATGGCTCTTTTACATCATCACCAAATTCTTTCCATAAGGCGATTCCATAGTTCTCCAGTTCAAAAAATTCTGTCAGATATGTCAATCGTTCCATATCCCCCAATGTCATTCTTTTTTCACCTGACAATAATGCTCGATCTCTTTTGCCACATAGATTTAAAAATTTTCTCTTTTCCATCTCCACATCCATTATACTTTTACCTCTTCCTGTTAAAAATAATTCCTTATTACGAAACATTATAAAATTTAAATTCTTTAGAATCAATATATATATTTCTGTATTACGAATCTTTTTATTTTATAAGGGGAGTTCATCATTATGCAAAAGATTAGACCAGATATGGATATTGGTAAAAATATCCAAGCAATTCGATATAAAAACAATATGACTCAAGACCAAGTAGTTGCAAAATTAAATCTTATGGGTATCTCCATCACCAAAAGTACCTATGCCAAACTGGAAACAAATCGCATGAACATTAAGGCATCTGAATTAGTTGCACTTGCAAAACTCTTTCATACCGATATCAATGCTTTCTTTTCCGGCTTGCTATAGTTCGACATTCCCCGACTCCCTGTGTATATAATAGCATATTAAAAATAAGAACCAGTCTATATTCTTATCGGATATAAACCAGTTCTTTTTTCTTATCAAATAATATAAAAGTGACAGGGAATTCAGATTCTTATCTTCTGTCACTCATGTAATTATTATTCTATTTTAAATTTAATGAATTTACCCATTCTTGAATTTCTTTTTCAATGTTATTTTCTATATAAACGTCATACACATTTTTCCACATTATCTGTGTATACTGTTATTTTCAACCCCATAATTATAACTTGGTACACGCTATACACTACTATAAACTGTACTCCATTTTAAAAACGCCGATTGCAAACCTGCTGTTATACAGCGAGCTTC
>NZ_QUKZ01000028.1:0-13998 GCF_003481355.1 Dorea sp. OM07-5
CAATGGAGCAGGGGGCAGAAAGCGGAAAGAAATTAATCAAGCTGAAACCGGAGCAGGCCGCCCTTGCCAAGGAGAATGGTAAACGGCAGGTGAAAGCAGCACCGAGAGTGGTAAAAGTATCCGGTCTGTCTCAGGAGAAAATAAAGACACAAGCATCCATGCAGAAACAGCAGATGGAAAAAAGTCTTCAGGCGATGCAGAAAGCAAGAGCAGTCCAGATGGCAAGAAAATCAGCACAGGCATCGACAGAAAGTGGAAAAGCAGTCTTTCAGGTAACTGGAAAGGGTTCAAAGTTATCCGTACAGGGAATTACAGCAGCGATTCAAAAAGGGGGAGTAGCTCTTGAAAAAATGGGAAAATGGATTGCTGCCGGAGGCGGTGCATTTCTTCTGGTATTTATTCTGATTGTGGGAATCATTGCAGGAGCAGCTTTCAGCAGTAGTTCGGAAAGCTCTGAATCCCTAAGTGAAGAAGTGCTTGCGTATATTTCTGTGATACAGCAGTATGCATCCCAATACGGCATTCCGGAATATGTGTCTGCGATACAGGCCATCATGATGCAGGAATCTGGAGGCAGGGGAACAGACCCGATGCAGTGTTCGGAAAGTCCATATAATACAAGATTCCCACACACTCCTGGTTCTATTACTGATCCGGATTATTCGATAGAGGTTGGAGTACAGACCTTTGCAGACTGTATCAGTCAGGCAGGATGTAGTAGTCCACAGGATATGGACAAGTTAAAACTTGCATGGCAGGGATATAACTACGGAAACGGATACATAGGATGGGCGTTGCAAAGAGGCGGATACACAGAAGCTAATGCTTTACAATTTTCGCAGGAGCAAGCAGCTTCACATGGATGGAGCAGTTACGGTGATCCCGAATACGTTCCACATGTGATGAGGTATTATTCTGGTGGCAGCCTGTTTGCTGATTTGTTTGGAAATCAGCAGATTGTTTCGGTGGCAATGGGGCAGATTGGAAACAGCGGTGGTCAGAAATTCTGGAGTTGGTATGGATTCGACAGTCATGTAGAATGGTGTGCCTGTTTCGTGTCATGGTGTGCCAATCAAAGTGGCTTAATCGAAAGTGGAAAAGTTCCGAAGTTCTCATTGTGCAGTTCCGGTGTTACCTGGTTTCAGGGAAAGAACAAATGGCAGAGCGGTGGAACAACCCCATCAGTCGGAATGATTATTTTCTTCGACTGGGATCACGATGGAACATCAGACCATGTAGGAATTGTAGAAAAATGTGAAGGTGGAAGAGTTTACACGATTGAAGGAAATTCCAGTGATCAGGTACGGCAGAGAAATTATGAAGTAGATTATGGAGCTATTATGGGGTATGGGAGGAGTTGGTAAAAAGTTATATGATTGTTAATGTGTTTGAAAAGTAGAAAATAAAATATCATTAAAGGAGAAATATTCATTAGTAAAACAAAAGTAGGATTAACCTTAAAGAAAATGTGGATTAATCCTACTTTTTATTGATACAATGTAAAATGACTATGTATTAAGCCGGTAACCAATCGGTTAACCATTTTTCATAAGTAATAGACCAAAGTCGTTTTTGCTTTTTCCCCTTATATGTACGATAACGCCATTCAACTCGTTCTGCTCTTGAAGTAGAAGATAATTTTTGATAATGATCTTGCAAAGATGATTCGGCAAAAACAGGTGTTGTATAAGTCTGTAATAGAAATACTGCCCCTATTAAATAGGTAAAAAGTGTAAAAATAAATTTTTTGAAATTCATAATTAATTGCTCCCTTCTATGATTTCGTATTTTGAATATTTTTTAGAATGAATTTCATTGGGTGTTAAGTTTTGTGAGAATGTTCCATTAATATATAATTTATATTCATTGGGGGAGGTATGTAAAATTAAAGTAGGCCCCGGTTCAGTAGTCATTTTTTCATCAGGTTGTAATATGATAAAATAGGAACTCGCAAATAGTAAAACGGTAATACAGTAACATAGGAAAGTTCTGTTTTTATTTAATTTTTTTGTATTCAAGATCATTTCAAAGCGTTGACGAGTCAAGGAATATGCTGAATGATTTACAAATGAAGCAGTTAAATATTTTTTTGAAATTGTAAGAGAAGTATTTCGTTCTCTTAGTACTTTTAATATTGTTTCTAAATACTTATTTTGCATCTCTAAAGAATAATTTTGAGCTAATTTTGAGTCGCATCGCAATTCTAACATTTGATCAATATTTTTCCGCAATATATACATAATTGGATTCCACCAAAATAGCGCAGTTAAAAATAATAAAAGCATTTTAATGAAAGTATCATGTAATTTTATATGTTGTACTTCATGATCTAAGATAAATTTCCACTCATCAGGGGAAAGCATATAATTTGGAAAATATATATGGCATTTATAAAATCCCCATACTTTAGGGACATCTACTTCCGGAGAAATTTTAATAATCACCTTTGGTTGCATATAATTAGAACATAAAGTTTCTAGTGTAGGACATGGTGTACAATTTAAGTGATTTAATTTATAAATTTCAAGTATAGAAGTAGATAGATAATAAAATAAAAATAAGACAGTTCCTATTCCCCATAATAATAATAAAAATTGATATATGTAAAGTTCATTTCCAATTTTTAAAACTAAAAAATATTTTAATGGTCTATATATTTGATGAATATCGATTATTTTTGCGTTATACAGATCAATTGGTAATATGAGTCGTATAAAAGCGAGTAAAGATGAAAGCAAAAGTAAATTTATACCATATCTTATAATAAAAGCTGTTTTATTTCGGTTTAAAATTATAATGAGAGCAGCAAAATTAAATAAAATAAAGCTACTAAGCAGCGAAAAAATACTGATATTAAGAGCTTTCATAGGTTATTTCCTCGATTTAATTAAATTTTCTAATTCAGTTAGTTCAGAATCTGAGAAAGAGCCTTCTTGTATCAGTTGTGAAAATACTTTATATGGTTCAGCATTTTTTGTAATGTTCATTAATAGATTTGAAAAGTAGAACCGTCCTTTCTCTGTAGGCGCAAAAGTACGTCCAAATCCTTTTCCAGTACGTATGAAACCTGCTTCATAGATAGCCCCCTTTTTTAATAAACTGTTCAATAAAATATGAATAGAACCATCTTTCCAAGGTTTGTTTTCTAAGGCATGGTTTAAAATTTCTGATTTTGATAATGGTTTATCTGCATCTAATAATATTTCTAAAATATTAGATTCACTTTTGGTCAATTCCATAAAACAGTACCTCCTTTCTAGTTAAAGTATATAATAAAAAATACATTATTACAATGATATAGATATAATAATAAAAAAAAAATGCAATTATAAAAATATTAATCAATAATACTATTGACATTTCATTAAAATAATTATATGGTTTGTATATAAATTAACGGAAAAATGTATTATATTGTTAGAATTAACCAAAAACTTTGAAAATATAAATAAGAAAATAGAGTGGGACTAGTGATTAGAATTAAAAAATGAGAAATTGTATTAATAAATCATAATAACGAAATATAAATCGATGGGTTTTGGTAATTTGTTTATAATTGGGGGAAGGTGTATAAGAATAAAATATTTAGATATTGCAATAATTGTATTGCTGAAACAAGGCATGTCAATTATACATAGGCGGAACGTAAACAAATAATATGTTAAATACTTTAGAGAAAGGGATTACAAAATGAAAAGAGAGAAGATTACACAATAATTAAAAAAGGCAATTTATTTATCAGAAAGAAGTATTGGGAAAGGTATACCGGCATTGTCTCAAAAAGTAATTAAATCTGAAAATTAAAAAAGGTTAAATTTTAGATATTTTACGAAGGGAGGTTGTGTACATATTTGATTATGTACAAAGGAAAAGATGAGTAAAAATTACACAATTGGAAAACAGGTAGAATCGTGGAAAGGGAATACAGCACAGTCACTTACTTTTATTGTTACAGCAGATTGCAATTTAAGATGTAAATATTGTTATATTACACATAAGTCATCAAATAAAAGAATGTCGTTCGAAGTGGCAAGGAAATTTATAGATTATGTTTTAAATTCTCCAATACACAAGCAGGAAGCAGTCATTTTAGATTTTATTGGAGGAGAACCATTATTAGAAACTAGGCTAATAGATCAAATTTGTGATTACTTTAAGTTAAAAACTTATAAAATGAACCATGACTGGTTTTGGAATTATAGAATTAACATTTGTACAAATGGAGTTAACTATTCGGATGTAGAAGTTCAACGGTTTATAAAAAAGAATTATGGAAAATTATCGTTAGGAATTACAATTGATGGAACAAAAAAGAAACATGATTTGCAGAGAGTATTTCCTGACGGGTCTGGATCTTATGATGTAATTAAGAAAAATATTCCGTTATGGTTAGAACAATTTGAAGGAGCTACAAAAGTAACATTTGCAAGTGAGGATTTATGTTATTTAAAGGAAAGCATTATTGAATTATGGGAAATGGGAATAAAAGATATTGCGGCCAATGTTGTGTTTGAGAATGTATGGAAACCAGAAGATGATAAAATTTTTGAAAACCAGTTAAAAGAGTTAGCAGATTATATTATTGAGAATGATCTGTATGATAAATATAGTTGTACATTGTTTGATGATTATATAGGAAGTTGTTATAGTGAAGATGATTTAATTAATACAAGCTGTGGAGCAGGAAAGATGTTAGCAGTAGATCCAGACGGTAACTTATATCCTTGTATGAGATATTATGATTATTCGCTTAATAATAAAAAAGGATATGTTATAGGCGATATAGATAATGGAGTCGATTTTGAAAAAGTACGTCCATTTGGAACGTTAATGTATAAGTATCAAAGTGATGAAGAGTGTTTAAATTGTGATATTGCAACAGGGTGTACATTTTGCCAAGGATTTAATTATGATGAAGCGGAAACAAATACAAATTTTGTTCGAACAAAATATATATGTAAAATGCATAAAGCACGGGTAAGGGCAAATGATTACTATTTTTCTTTACTTTTAAATAAAAAGGGAATTGACCGGGAAAGAAAACTTGAACGAAAACGACAAATGTATTTTTTGTTGGCTAATGACGTTCCTTCTATTTGTTCTTATAATTGTGGGAAAACTGTGGAAGAGATGTATATGAGTGAAGAACAAATAATGAAAGGGCTAGAATATTGTAGAGAAAATTTTATTACACCTGTATTTGTTCATGGAAGAAAATTTGATAATTATAATGAATCTAAAAAATATGAGCAGTATACAATTACACATATTTATGCAGCAAATAGGATAGATGACGCAAATCTGGAAAATGATTCAATTTTGGTATGTGATAATTCTTTTATGGAGGCAGACAAACAAGATAATATTATATTTAATATAAGTGCTGAAGAAATAAAAGGAATGGCAAAAAAAATAATTTTTTTAATGGGTAAAGTTAATCGAATAAATATTAATATTCAAAATATATCTCCGATGTTTGATTTTTTTACATATGAAAAAGAATTAGAAGAAATAGCAAATATGATTAATAATTATTTAGTTAAAGAAGGTGTTTTAAAAGAAATTAATATTCTTACGGATATTTTCTTCTTAAAAAAGCATGAAAATTGTGTGGCAGGTACTGATTTATTAACATATGCACCCAATGGGAAAATATATATTTGTCCGGCGGAATATTTTGAAAATTCAGAGAAGGGAAGTGTTGGAGATTTAAATACAGAAATAAAAATTCCTAACAGGCATCTTTATACGAAAGAGTATGCACCAATATGCAAAAATTGTTCTGCATATCAATGTGAAAATTGTTTTTGGATTAATAAAAAATATACTTATGAAGTTAGTGTGTCTCCGAGTTTTCAGTGTAAAAAGGCAATGATAGAAAATAAAATTTCTTATAAATTACAGAAAAAGATAGGAAGAAAAATAGAATGCTATAACCAACTAGATAATGACGGATTTAAGGATCCATATTTAAAAATGGATGGAGCTGGAACAAATCTTGGTTATTATACAGTAATGTGAGGAGAAGAAAAATGCTAAAAGTGGGAAAAATTACAGAAGAAGAAAATAAAGAAATATCTGATATACATGAAAAATTGATTGCATTAAATAATTTACTACTATTAGAAAATTTATCGAGTGAGATAAATAGTAATTTAAGTGAAGATATAAGAAAATATCAAAATATGTTTAATAAATGGTGGGAAAGTAAGTCAAAAAAGTATCAGTGGGAAGGAAGAGAAAAAGGAAACTGGGTTGTAGACTTTAGTACAGGAGAAATATATTTAGAAGAAAATAACATAAATTAAAATATATGTTATTAATATACAAAGAAAGGAGGAGCAATATGAGTAGATATGAAAGTAAAGTAGGAAAAAAAACCATGACAACAGTTTTATCAGGATGTACTTGTAGTGGTGGATGCAATCTGAAATGCACAGGTGGATGTAAATATGGTTGCACAAAAGGTTGTCAAGCAGTCTGCTATGTTGGTTCTTATAAGTTCCTTAAAAATTAGGTAGACAATAGCAATGTAAAGAGGTGAAACTATGAGCAGATATACGAGCAAAATTCAAGGTACGTACAGTACTGTTATTACACCAAGAGGATGTATAGTGTGTAGTAATAACTGTTTACAAACATGTTCAGGTTCATGCCATGGAGATTGTAAGAAAACGTGTTCGGGAGGATGCGCAAAAAACTGTAAAGGTGGTTGTACCGGTCTTAGTAACAAAATTTAGTTATTCAAAATTAGGAGAGGGAGAAATCCCTCTCTTTAAAGGATTAGGCATATGAAAATATTATTGAAAATATTAAAAAAAAATGCGCGTAATAGTATTGTGTGTGTTATGAGTGCTATTTTAGTTGCAATTATGTTATTTGTCTTTCTAGGAGTTAAAGAATTGGTTCTTGGAACAATGAGTATGGAAGAAAGGGTTCGGTCGCAACAAGGAATTGCGATTCAAACGTACATGTATATATTGCTGTTTATTGGTCTGATTTTGATCAGCTATACAGTAAGCAATTATAGCCGGATAAGAATCAAAGATTATGGAATGTTTATGGTATTCGGAGAAGAAAAGAAAGATATTATCCGGATGATAATTCTGGAATATGGGATTATATGTGGTATTTCGTGGCTGATTGGGTGTGTAGTGGGAACGCCTTTTGTAATTCTTCTTCAGTCTATATTCAGAAAAGAAGGGATTCAAACAGTTCAAGATCCATGCTGGTTTCTAAAGAATATTGGAAGTACATGTTTTTATATGTGTGTTATTTTGTGCATTGCAGTAATCATGAATATAATAAAAATTCAAAACAATTCACTGGCTTCGCTTTTGAATACGGAACAGAAAAGGGGGACGGTTCCGTCTGTTAAAGCAAGCGTGATAGGTGCGATTGCAGGGCTGATCTGTTTTGTGTTTGCAATTATTCTTTTTTCGAAGGTTCCTATGACATATCCACGTATGAAATATGGAGTTCTTTTTTCGCTGACCGGATTATATCTTTGGTTTACTTATTTGGGAAATGTTATATTGCGATGGGTGAAAAAGAAAGAAAAATGGTATGACAGACATATTCTTACGCTAAAAACGTTGTATCACAGATTTTCAGAAAATAAAAATATAATTTTAATTGTTTTTATTATTAATGTATTTGTATGGGTGATTGTAAATATCAATATTATAGAATACGGTAATCTTTCTTCCGAGTATTTATGGAAATATCCATATAATTATGTATGTATGACAGAAGAAAAATATACAGACGAAATTCATAAGGTTATAAAAGAACCAGATGAAAAAATAGATGAATATGCGTATATTCCGCTCATAAGCAATGATGGAGGAGAATATGTAGGTATTTCGGAGGATTCCTATAACAAACTTACAAAGAATAAGAAAGAGCATATCAAACAGGGAGAGGTAAAGGCAGTTCTGGAAAAATCAAAACAAGACGATGAAAACATGTTTCAGGATAAACATGTTTATTTAAAAACAGCAACAGGAATGTGTAAATTTGCGATAAAAAAAGAAGTGAAAGAAGTTTTATTTGTTGCTCAACAGTCGGATATTATACGAATTCTGGTTATGAATAATAGTGATTTTGATATGCTTAGATCTTTGCAGAAAAAGAATACGGTTATTATGACGCAGCAAACAGAAAAAGAGACGGCGATTGATGAGGGCAAATTAAAAGTATGTGAAAAGAAATATGAGATAATTGGTTTTTATAAAGGCTCATTGATGAAAGAAGACAGACAGGATGATTTGACAACTCTTATCTTTTACATTTGTATTGGTGCATTTTTGATTATTAGTGGAATAATGATTTTATCTATAAAAATATGGTCAGACATTTCTAATGTAAGTATGAAATATGGATTCTTGAAAAAAATAGGCATGGAGACCAAAGAAATAAAGAAAAATGTGAAAAAGGAACTTTCGCTTTCTTTATGGATCGCATTTATACTTTCGATTGTAATAAGTGGTGGTGCTTTGAGTCATATTACATGGAACGTTGATTGGCTCTTGAAAAAACAGGTGTTGATAACATTTTTTGCACTGTTATTATTCCAGGCCGGGTACATTATCTTATTGAGAGAGTATGGATGGAGACTTGCTAATCAGCAAATTCAGAGTGAAAGAAGGGAAAAGATATGGAAGTGATCAGCGGAGAGAAAATTGTGAAAAGTTACGGTAAGTTTAAAGTGTTAAAGGGTATTAATTTGAATGTACAGGATGGCGAATTTGTAGGAATTATGGGAAAATCAGGAAGTGGGAAGACGACACTTTTGAAAATTCTGGGACTCATTGAATCTGTAACAGATGGGGCACTTTTATACAAGAAAGATGAAATATCAAAACTGTCAGATAAAGAACTTGCGAGAATACGAAGAGAAGAATTGGGATTCGTATTTCAGGAATTTTATTTGATGGACAGCCTGGATGTTTTTGAAAACATTATGTTGCCTTTCTATATCAGCAAAACGGTAGATGATGCCAAAAAAGAAAGAGCGAGAATGCTAATGGATCAATTCGGGATCAGGCTTTTGGAAAAAAAGATGCCAACTGAACTGTCAGGAGGTGAAAGGCAGAGAGTTGCTATTTGCAGAGCATTAATAAATGATCCAGAGATTATTTTCGCAGATGAGCCTACAGGAAACCTTGATTCGAAGTCCGGAAAAGTGGTAATTGAAGCGCTGAGAGAAATAAATAAAAAAATGAATAAAACAATTGTCATGGTAACACATGATCCACAAATGGCAAGTTGGTGTGACCGCATTGTATTATTGAAAGATGGAAGAATTATAAATGAATTGAAGAAAAAGATTGATCAAAGTGACTTTTATAGAGTAATCATAGAAAGTATGGTTGAATTGTAGTGAAAACTTATATATTATTAAAAAAATTTTTTAAGGAAAAAATAGGTTATATAATATTATTAAGTATTGTTATTATATTGGGAATAATATTGGAGAGTATTAATCCATATTTATTTGGGAAAATTATAGACAATATTAGTAAGAATAAAAAAATGGTAATGGGTAGATATTTTTTTTGGTATACGGCCATTTTGTTTAGTATTCAAATTTTAGGATGTTTTGAAAAAATACTTGGGAAAAGTATAGTTTTAAATATTGTAAATAGAATCAAACATACACTTTTTGGATGTGTAGTAGCTATGCCTTATTATAAGAGTCAAGAATTTGAACAAGGCGAATTATTAAATAGAATAGAATTTGACGCATCAATTATTGTAGATTATTATATGGATTTTGTTAGTAGTATTTTTATGATTATAGGTAATTTTTTTATTTCATTATATTTTTTAATGAAAATTTCTAACATTTTAACATTAATATCCGTTGTGCTCATATCTTTAATGTATATAGTAAATATCCTGTTTAAAAATACTGTAAAAAAATTACAAGAAGATATTAAAATCTTTTCAGATCAATACTATAGTTGGTTGCAGGAAAAGATTTCAAATCTTTTAGGAATTAAAGTATATCAAGAAGAAAAAAAGGTTAGCAGAAAATTTAGTGATTTATTATCCAAAGAATATAATCTATATATGGAAAATGAAATAGTTGATTCAAAAATAGAATTTATTCGTGGAATAATTAATTTGTTATTGGATGTTTCAATTCTTTTTATTTCGATAAAATATATTGAAAAAGGGGAAATGACAATCGGAGGATTAGTTGCATTTAGTACTTATTTATCAAAATTACTGATAGCGATATCTAAAATACTTGATATCAATATAAATAAACAGGCAGTAAATATTAGTTATCAAAGAATAAGTTCTTTGCTTGAAAAAAATATATATCCGAAAGAAGAAAAATATATAGAAAAAATTAATCAAATTTCGTTTGACAGTGTATCTTTTGGTTATAATAAAAAATGTGTATTAAATAATGTAGCATTTGAACTGAAAGAAGAAGGTATTTATTCATTTGTTGGTGAAAACGGTAGTGGGAAAACTACAATATTATCTTTAATAGAAAAGTTATATTCATGTCAAAAAGGAAAAATAAAAGTAAATAATATTTTAATAGATGATATTAATACAGATTGCTATAGAAAAGAAATAATTTATTTGACGAAAAAACCATATTTTATTAATGGAACAATTTTAGAAAATATAAAAATAGGAAATGAAAATGTGACAATGGAAGAGATACAAGAAGTATGTAAAAAAATAGGTATTCATAATTATATTATGGAATTGAAGGAGGGATACAATTCTTCAATAGGGGAAGAGGGAAAAAAATTGTCCAGTGGACAACGTCAAAAAATCGCATTTGTCAGAGGATATTTAAGAAGGGCTTCTGTTGTTTTATTAGATGAAGCTACATCTGATGTAGATGGACAAAGTGAAAAGAATATGTGTAATCTAATAAAAGAAATGTCAAGACGAGCAATAATAATTAATATTAGTCATAGAGAACTAAGTGTAAAGATGAGTAAAAAGATATTTTTTCTTCATGGAGGAGAGATTATAGATGAAGGAACACATGAGGAATTGTTAAATAGAAATAAAAACTATGAAGAGTTATTTAGTAAGTATTCATAAATGAATTAAAGGTATCAATGTAGAACATTTAGAACTTATGCCAGAATAAATATATTTAAGCATTTAAAGTGTATATGAAATATCGGAAGAATTCTAATGGGGGTACAAAAACAATTAACTTGAATTTGCGATATAGTTGTTGCAGGCGGGAAATGAAATTCAAGGCGTGATATTAAGGATACATAGATGCTTTAGATTGTATGAAAGAGGGAATGCTATTTAGATATTAAAAATATAAAATTCTGTTAAAAGTGACTGGAAGATAATTGTTAAATAATACAATCTGACAGTCATTTTTATATACTTTTCCTTATTTAGGGAGGCGAGATAAAAGGAGAAGGCGTATTTGCATCAATGGAAGCGACTAAAAAAACAAAAAAGTAAGAAGAAACAAAGTGTTGTAATCGTACAGGTTGCAGCACTTTTTTTTCCGACATTTTTCGAAAATGGTAAGACTGTATCAATACGTTCACCGCCATGTTCCGATTTGATTTCTATAGAAATCCAGATCGGAGGAAAAATAAATGGCTTATAACAAAGCAAGCGAAGAACGAAAATGGCATTATTGGAAAGAACGGGAAGAAAAGAAACTGCGTGAACTGGGCATGGACGAAGAGAAGATTCGGAAATTAAGACAGATGGACTGGGAAGATTTTCTGGAAGAACGCAGATACCGGGAACGGCTGGAAGAAACGATGCAGGAGATTGATACAGGAAAACCAGAGGACGGTGAACCGTTTGCAATGGATGTCCGGGAACTCTTAGATCATGTGGGAGATAGACGGTTGTATGAACTGTTAAAGGATACGGAGCATCAGACACTGGAGATACTTTTGCTTAGTACATGGGGATATTCGATTAAGGAAATCGCAAGTATTATGGGACTTCCGAAGGATACCGTTTATACGAAAAGAAAGATTTTGCGGAAAAAATTGAAAAAATTTTAAATTTTGAGACAAAAATGACGAATTTCGTCGGCTATTTAATAGGCAGGTAAATTTTGCCAGTGTACTTTGAAAATCCTATACCAGCATTACAGGTACGTTCCCGTAAGTAGAAGCGTGTTAGGAAGGCGCGAGGACAGATGAAAATGACAGGAAAGAATATAAAAAATTCTTTGCTGGTGTTTTTGTTTCGAGCGAATCAACTTTAACTGAAACAGGATCGTGGCGGTCTTTTGCGAGGATCACTTACGAGGGGATAATGATACATAGGAACTGCCAGTGAGCAGAGGATGGACTTTGGGTTGTAATCAGCAAGACCTTTAGAAAATCCATGAGCGGTGCAATGCCAAGCATCCGCCTGTAATGTTCCCGTAAGGCAATTGGGGGAGTCGAGGACAAATACAACGCCAAAAAACAAAAGTATAAGAAATCAAGGAAGAATGTGTCGTTGATATCAGATACATGCGGCTGTAGGGAGAAATTCTTTACAGCCGCATTGATGTGGTATCAGCACGCATATCAGGTAACAAATAATGTATTACACAAAAGAATATTTAAAAAGAGCGCATCGTGAAATTGATACGATCTTCCGGGTACTGTTTCCGGAGCATGGAATGGCAGTAAGGGAAGAACAGATTATGTTATGCCACAAAATGCTGGATAACCTGCTGGGAAGAAACATAGCACTGTGTGACGCGGGTGTCGGTATCGGCAAGACGTATGCCTATCTGGTGGCCTGTGTTCTGATGAGAAAATATTCCCTCCTTGCAGAAGGATGTTCCCCTTATGAGCAGCGTCCGGTCGTGATATCCACTTCCAGCATTGCACTCCAGAAAGCAATTCTTACGGAATATATCCCCTTTCTCTCCCGGATTCTTCAGGAGAACGGGACGATTCAGACTCCTATCAAAGCTGTGATACGAAAAGGAAAAGAGCATTTTGTCTGCGATGAGAGGTTGGCGCAACGAATCGTTGCAATCGAAGAGAAAAACAAAAATGCGTTGCAGAAAGAAGCTCTGCTGTCGTTGAAAGAACATTATGATATGGACGAAGTGTCTAACTTAAGTGGGTTTGACAGAAGGATGGTAAGTGTACCGAAGTTCTGTTCGGGAGACTGCCCGAAAAGAGGTTCATGCAGGTATCAGCAGTATCTGGAGCGTTCCAGAGATCATGAAATGTTCATTCAGATCTGTAATCACAATTATCTGCTGGCTGATGGTTATCACAGGCTGCAGGATTACCGCCCGTTATTGAAAGATTACCGGGCATTGATTATAGATGAAGCACACAAACTGCCGGATGCAGCAAAGCAGATGTTCGGGAAGAGCCTATGTTATGACGATATCCGGGAAATCTGCTTTTATCTTGGAAAAGAATATCAAGGATCGGAGATAAGGAAACTGTCCGGCGCGATCCGGATGGTGCTGGACATCATAGGAGAAAACCACAGAACCAGATATGGGATAAAAGAAGAATTCCACATGACAGAAGAGTGTGAAATGTATTTATATGAGGGGATACAGACCATGAATAAGATTATAGAAAAGTTAGAAAAGAAGATTCCAAAGTGGATCAGAAACAAGCTGGAAGAAACCAGAAGTGTACTGGAATGTTTTTTTCATCAGGATAAGAAGTATGTGCTGCATCTAAAGCAGGACCATGACCACCGGATTATATTGTGTGCATCCAGCAGACGGATTCCGCAGTACCTTGACCAGATGTTATGGAGCAGAGGTATGGGAGCGATTCTTACAAGCGGAACTTTAAAAAACGGACAGGGATTTTCCCACATTCGGAAAATGACAGGATTACAGAGAGTGCGGAGAGTCCGGGAATATGTGGCAGACTCCCCGTTTGAATATCAGAAGAACTGTCTTTTATATCTGCCTAAGAATTTGAAAAAATCCAGAAGAGGAAGTCAGGAAGAGGCGGAGATGATAGCAGGCCATATCCATTCACTGATCTGTTCGAC
>NZ_QUKZ01000029.1:0-6279 GCF_003481355.1 Dorea sp. OM07-5
TCGACAGTTGTTTTAGTTTCCAAGGGAAGTTCTTTCACTTCCTCACCATCAACAGGCACAGGAAAGTTGAATACAATCTTCTTTATCCAACTTCCGTCTTTCCTTTTCTCCGGGAACATCTCAATTCGCTCGATAAAGGCCTTCATAAACTCTTTCTGCTCCGCTTCCGTTGCGGAATGGTAGACTTCATCAAATGCCAGCAACAAGCGATAGATATTGTCACCGGAAATCTTCTCCTGCTGAATGCTGCGGATCTGACTTTGCAATTCGCCAATCTGAACTTCAATTTCCTCTATGGTATCATACTGCTCATCATAGCGGCGCTGCAAGTCCAAAATTTTTCTGTCATAGTGGGCATCGTTGATGTCCAAGGTATCCATCTGACGCTCCAAGCGGCTTTTCGTTCCAAAGGCTTGCTTTAGCCGCCCTTGTAGGACAGCTATCTGCTTTTCCATATCTTCTGTATCAACTGCTGTTCCGATTTTCGCCTGAATCGCTTCTACAAACCGTGGATTATTGACCATAGCGGAGATAACCTTCGCCACAAATTTGTTGATCTCTGTCTGCTCGATATTCAACCGGAAGCTGCACTCATGTCCGGTAGGCGTAACCGTATTTTTGCAGTAGTAATAATACCGTGTTTTCTTGTCCTTGCTGTGTGCCTTGGCGATATTGCCGTACATACTCTTGCCACAGCATGGGCATTTCAAGATACCGGACAGGATGTGGGCGTGATCTGGATTGTTGACCTTTTCCCGCTTAAAGGAATTGATCTTGCGCTTCTCCTGTGCCAGATACCAATCTTCTTCGGAAATAATGGCTTCGTGCTGCCCATCGTAAACAGGGAACTCCGACTGCTCGACCACGTGCATCTCATTTCTTGTACCCTGTTTCTTTTCGGTTCTCCGTCTGCCGTAAGCAATTTTACCCATATAAACGGGATTGTCCAGTACGTCCTGCACAAAGTTCCTTGAAAATCCGGGAATGGTGTTATTCTGCCGCAGCTTCTTGATAAAACCGTTGCGGTTCAGATATTTGGCTACTCCGGCAACGCCCTCGTTGGTATGGATGTAGCGGTCATAAATGACCCGGATCACCTCAACTTCATCCTCTGCAATGACAAGGTTTCCATTTTCCAGTTTGTATCCATATGGAGCGAAACCGCCGTTCCATTTGCCCTCACGAGCCTTTTGCTCACGTCCTGCCATTGTCTGTGTGCGGATATTTTCTCGCTCAATCTCTGCCACCGCAGACAGCACAGAGATCATCAGCTTTCCTGCATCCTTGGAGCTGTCAATGCCATCCTCCACGCAGATCAGATTGACACCGAAATCCTGCATGAGTTGCAAAGAGTTCAGAACATCCGCCGCATTTCTGCCAAATCGGGACAGCTTAAAGACCAGCACATAAGAAACATCATCTTTGCCGTCCTGGATGTCATTCAGCATCCGTTGAAACTCCTGCCGCCCTTGGATGTTCTTGCCGGAAAATCCTTCGTCAGAATACTCCCCGGCAACGATCATATCCTCGTATGCCGCATACTTCCGCAGCTTGTCACGTTGGGCATCCAAGCTGTACCCGTCAACCTGCATGGAGGTGGACACTCTCGTATATAGATAACATTTAAGTTGTTTCTTTTTCAGAATCGCCACCTCCTTCGTTCATTTCTTTTACCACAAGTCCTTCGTTACGGATATAATACTCCAAAAGCCACAGCACATAATCCGGTGCATGGCGGTTGTCCAATTCCCACTCGGTCATCGTCCGGTATGGTATATGAACCAACTTGCAAAAGTCCTTCCGGTTTAATCCCGTGCTTTCCCGCAACTTTATAATTCTGTTTTTACAATCCATCTGCCTATCTCCCTAAAAGCAAAAATACACGTTGCGTACATATTATAGCATATCCGCAACAAGTACGCAACGTGTAAATTGTAAATTTTTACGCAGCCTTATCCGTCAAAGGCTGCGCTTGATTACTTTTCTCGGAATGCTCCACTTCCTGCGGAGCGTCCTGTTCCAATTTATCCAAAACCTGATGTCCATATTTCTGGAGCATCTGGCTCATAACATCCACACAGCGGTCAAATGCCGCATTATATTTCGCTTCCTCAT
Organism: Dorea sp. OM07-5; assembly: GCF_003481355.1. Lineage (NCBI taxonomy): Bacteria > Bacillati > Bacillota > Clostridia > Lachnospirales > Lachnospiraceae > Dorea > Dorea sp. OM07-5. Next base: position 2,116 of record NZ_QUKZ01000029.1, read on the forward strand.
AATATTTCTTCAATAGGCGATTCCTCCATCAAAGTTCCATATCCTGTCCACGCTTCCGTGCAGTGTGTTCGTGCTCCTGCGTTTCTTTTCCTTTGCTGAGGACAACATCAAGAAAAGCCCGAACCCTTTCGGATGCGATTTCCAGTGCATCCAAGAAGGGCTGGGCTTTCTTTTTCAGCTCTTGATATTGTTCATGCAGCGCATCGTACCGCTGCTTCCATGTTTTTGCACTTTTCTCCGCTTGCTCGAATTTCTGCTTGTACTTGATCTTCTCTGCCTTTTCCGCAAAGCTACTGACAGCATAATCTTTGAGTGTGCGGCATTCATCCGGTGTCAGAGTGATATTGTTTCCGAATATGGCCTTCTTGCCCATCGCTTCAATATCCTGCACCGTCAGTGCAAGAGTCTTTGCCGTCTTGGTTTCCTTTTGCAGCGCTTCCAGTTTCTTTTTCTGTTTTGCTGTGGCAGCTTTGGCATCCTCCAAACTCTGCTCTGCCTGTGCTACCTGCCCGGCCACAGTTTCCAGCCGCTGCTGTTCTGCCTGCACCTTGAACTGGGTCACAGTCAGATGTTCCTCGGTGCTTCCACGTTCTCCACGCTCCAGATCGGTATATCCGGCAACTCGCATGAAATGAAAAAAGTCATCCTGCAACACACTGTAGGATGACTTCAAAATCTTTTTTCCTCTTGCGTTCAACATTGGATTACCGTCCTCGTCAAGCACCGGCTTGGACTCCCATTTCTTACTGCGGCTGACCTGTGTGATGACCTCCTTAACGGTTCCCCGGAGGGCTTCATCCTTGCATCGCTTCGACCAAAGTATCTGCTTTTCCACCACCGGGATATAAACCACATGAAGGTGGTAGTGGTACACATTTTCGCCCAAAGCTTCGGACATTGCTCGGTTGCGCTCATCGGCGTGCATCACAGCGGAGAGGATATACTGCTCACCACCTACGATCTCCGCAGCAGCTTTGTAGGCATCGGCATAAAACTGTTTCGCAAATTCATAGCCGCCATGATTGTAGAAATAAGCGGAATTCACATCAAATGCCAACTCACCGTATTTGACGGCATCCGGTTTCAGACCTCTGGTGGAGATCACGCCGTCTTGTTCCATCTGCTCAAACATTTTTACATAATCGTCCGTGGGTGCTTTGAAATGGACGTTCAGAGAAGTGCGTTCCGGCACGATGTCCTGATTGCTGTAGCTGTCCTTTTCACGCTCATTGTGTTCCTGTACCTTTGCCACATCTGCCGGGTTTCCCAAGTCCTGATTTCTGGCTACGGTACGGTCTATTCCATCGTTTCTTGCCATTGGCGTTTCCTTTCTTTGAGATTTGCAGACAGCGGAGAACTACGGAGAGGCACTTTTTCAAAGTGTAATAACCCACTATGACACTTTCATCCATACTGGCTGCAAAGTGCCGTGGGCTCTCCGAGGGCTCTCCCGAGGGGGAATGCGGTCACTGCGGTGACCTCTGCTGAACTGCCCGAAAACTGTCTGCATCGTTTTCTGTTGTTCAGCCCGGATAGCTGCTGTTTTGCGAAACACCACCCATCCCGGCGGCAGTGAAAATCAAATCTTTCACTGCAATAGAAACAGCCCAAATAAAGGAAATGAGCTGTTTCTATCACAAGCGTTTCACGCTCTTTTGCTGCGTACATACGTACCAGCCAATGGGATTTACTCGACCTGCCGCCATTCCTCCGGAATGTCCTCCGGTACGTACGTACACGGCGAATTTCCGTAAAACCCATTTATATGAGGTCGTGCAATGGCTTCCACGCCCATGAATCCCCACACCCGTCGTCCGGCAGAGTTGGTGATGTTGTTGCAATGCTCCAGATTGAATTTCTTGGCATTGGCAATCATGGCGTCGCTGAAGCTGCGGGCTTTCAGCGGTGCAAGGGAATTTTCTTCGCACCACATCCGATAGATTTCATAGAAATCCTTGGAGCTGATGGACGCATCCGCTTTACGCCGGATATATCCCTCGGAATCCATGAAATCAAAGATATTGTTGTTGTCACGCTTGACCGCTTCCCGGTTTTCCCGGATACGGTCACTCTCCGTAAACTTAAAGTTGTTGGCAACAAGCCGCTGTAAGCCTTCAAATGCCCATAGGAAGATACCCTCGGCTTCAGCTTTCATCTTCTCTGCAAGGTCAGGATCGTCAGCTCTGTCCACCGGCTTTTCCTTGGTAGTCAGCACAAGCTGTCTGCGATAAAATCCGTCACTGCGGTCATACAGGGCTTGCAGATCACCGTTACTGAATGCCAGCAGCCGGGCGAACATCCAGCCCTGATAACTCTGCTTGCCTTTACGTTCCAAATCCATCTTGCCCTGTGCTGTCACGATGGATTTTACATAGTTGGTCTGGCGCAGAGCTTCCATCCGCATATCATCATCCACGCACAGCAGGATGTGTTCCAGATCGGCACGGGCGAAGCGGTTTTCAGAAATCTTGCCGATGCTGCCGTCTTTCATATTCGTGCCAAAGATAGCAGAAAGCGCAGCTCCGATTTGGGATTTGCCCTCGCCGCCGTTCCCCTTAATCACCATCATGCGCTGTCCCTTGTTGGAGGGAATCAGACAGTAGCCAATGAACTCCTGCAAAGTGGGGATGTCCTCCGCATGGAGCAGCCCATCCAGAAAGTTCAGCCAGATCACCGGCGCAGTAGCATCGAGATTGTAAGCAACAGGCAGACGACTTCGCACGATAGCCGGTCTGCCCTCGGTAAATGTTCCGTTCAGCAGCAGCGTACCGTTGGACACATGAATGCGATCCTGCTCCGGCGGAAAGTCCGGCACTTGTGCTTCCAGTTTCAGCACTTCCAGAATGTTGGTGATCTTCCGTGGGATATTGTTCGCAGCACAGAATTTCAGCTTGTCGTAAATCTCCCCACGCAATGGGAGATCGTCCGTCACTCTACCATCGGGCGTGAAAAAAGCTCCGTCTGCAAAGATGATTCTGCGCTCATGCAGAAATTCTTCACAAAACAGAGCTTCGTTGATGTTCTGCCCATCAAACCACATGGGCAAGTTCATATCAGGCGTTTTTCGGTTCTTCGCCATGGTACGCCACCTCCTTCTTCTTTCGTGCGGTGTACTCTTGCAGAAAAGCAATCTTGCCCTCCTTCATCAGCTTGTCCACCACAGCAACCCGTTCTTCCAAATCGCCCACGGTCAGCACGTCTGCCATATATTCGATATGGCAGTGCATCTGGCAAGCTTCCACAAAACGATCATCCAGAGCATTTTCCGGTGTCTTGGGTGCGTATCGTACTTTCCAATCTTCCAGCAGATGCAGATAATCCGTCAGCACCCGGAAGCACAGCATTTCATCCTCCCGGAACTGACGGATATAGGGACGTTTGAGCTTGGCCATAGCTGCGGCAGTGGGCGGTTTCGGGTTAAGCCCGAAGTCCGAAGCCAGCTTTTGCGCTGTCTCATAGCTGCTCATATTGAACAGCCTTGCCATAAGGTCGATCACATCTCCCTTTGCTCCACAGCCGAAACAGAAGAAATAGTCCTTATTCAGCTTCAAGCTCGGATGCCGGTCGTGGTGGAACGGGCAGCAAGTCATTCCGTTGTGGCTCACTTTCAGCCCATAGTGTTCGGCGGCTTGCTTGATGCTGATTGCCGCCTTGATGGTTTCATAGATGGTCATAGAAAAACCTCCGTTCATAATATTCTGGAAAGCACGAAGCACCCGCCGTGATTGGCAGGTGCTTCGCTCCTTCTATTATGGTTATGCCGAATTTTTCAAAAAACAGGCTAATGACAGGACAATCCTGTTTCAAAAAACAGGACAACTTATCTGAGGACGTAGATTTCTTCACATTTACATGATATAATTAGAAAAATGGAAAAACAGGACAGGAGGGCAAGCATGAACCAAGAATTGATGACTTTGGATTTTTGGCAGGATACGGTCATATATGAGGGCAAAACATTTCCTGTCGGTACGCTTGCCTGTGATGCACTGAATGTCCCTGCGGATACCATTGCAAAGGCGAACGAGCAATGCGAGAAAATCAATCTGCTGCTCGGAACATTAAACGCCGGACAGGACGCTTCTGCACTCTGTCCTATGGCAAGGGGAGCTACTCTGGCGATGCTGGATACTCTCAGCGAAACCCCGCCGTTCTCTTATATGG
>NZ_QUKZ01000029.1:6289-9794 GCF_003481355.1 Dorea sp. OM07-5
CTCTCAGCGAAACCCCGCCGTTCTCTTATATGGACATACCAAAGCACAGAGAACGGATAGAAAGGGTTTTTACTGCCGAAAATGCCTTGAAATATGTGGAGTTTGCCACAAAAGCCGCAACCAATTCTTTGCAATTTGAAGAAATCCAGAACTATGCCGAAGCAATCACGCTCCAGCGCTATACCGCTGTATGCGGGCATCTGGCCTACTCCCTTGGGGAATACCAAACGGCCATGCTTGATTTTGCAGAAAAATCAGACGGCAACGAAGCTGACCGCACCGCAGAGGGCTTTGCCAGAATGTTCGGCAATTATTTCCCGCCGGAGTTTTCCATCACGGAGGGCAATACCTGGATGTCTACCCTGAACAATTCCGTTCAGTATGTATCCGTCATCCGTCCCGGCGAAAAAGTTGCGAAGCTGGTCAAGCGGATGCACTATGTATCCTTTGTGGGGATGTTCCGGTCTGATCTCTTTGAGGGCCTGTGTGTTGGTCATGCACCGAAGAAATGCAAAATCTGCGGAAAGTGGTTTCTGACCACCAACGCAAGGCACACCAAATACTGCGGCGGATATGCACCGGGGGACAAGCTGCACCGCACCTGTCGGCAGATCGGCAACCTAAAAGGCAGAGAACAACGGGAGCTTGCGGACGATCATCCGGTGAAACAGATTTATGAGAAGCGGCTGAATACCATAAACCGCTATGTGAAGCGTGGTACTCTGGACGCTGATCTTGCGGAGGTTATGAAGAAGCTGGCAAAAGATAAGATGCTCCGGGCATTGAGCAATGTAGACTATGCCAAGGGAGATTACGAAAAAGAGATGGGACAGGCGGCTTTGAAGAAAGAAGCATTGAATAAAAATAACTTATAGGTATAAACAATGAAAATTATTGAAGTTACAGAAAACAAAAAGGAATATCTGGATTTGCTGTTATTGGCTGATGAGCAGGAAAACATGGTAGATCGCTATCTTGATAATGGCAGGATGTATATCCTCGATGATAATGGAGTTAAAAGCGAATGTGTCATAACCGGCGAAAGAAATGGTGTGCTTGAAATTAAGAACATTGCAACAGTTCCAGAACATCAAGGCAAAGGCTATGCAAAAGCTTTGATTGACTTTATCATCGAGAAATACAGCGGACAATATGCTGTTCTGCAAGTTGGAACGGGCGATAGTCCACTGACAATACCATTCTATGAAAAATGTGGTTTTGTCCTTTCTCACATAATACCAAATTTCTTTACAGACAATTATGACCACCCAATATATGAAGGTGGTGTACAGTTGGTGGATATGGTGTATTTGCAAAGAAAGTTCTAAATGCTGATATGGTAAACCGGAAGGAGGTGCGCTATGCTGAATGATTTTACATGGAATATGACCGGATACATACCGAAACACCATGTCAATCCGCACGGCGATAGCATCATTCCCTATGTGGCAGAGCGCATCTTCCAACTGGAACCGGAGCCGCCCAAGGTAGATAGTCTGAATGAATATATCCTGTCTGCCTTGCAGGAAAAGAATTTGCTTTATTTTTCGTTTTTCCTACATCACTACGAGCCGCAACTCAACAAGCGTATCAAATCCTTTCTCGGCATGGATGGCGGCGATCTGTACGACACAGACCGATTTATAGATATAAAGCTCTCCTGCCGGGAGCAAATGCTTCAAAAGCTGATGGACTATGACCCTGCCAAGGGTGCAGAGTATGCTACATACATTTTCCCGTTCATCCGGGATGCTATGCTCCGTTTTCGCATGGGCGAAGAAAAATGGTCGGTGTCCTCTCTGACCAATTACAAAATGGTGCGGTCAATGGCTTGGCTGTACCACAATACCAAGGATGCGGTCAACGAATTTTCCAAGAAATACAACTGCGATCTTGCCCTTGCGGAAGAATATCTGAAAGTTGTCCGTGGAATCCGCAATCAGCAGCCTTTCTATGTCACAGACGAGGACGGCGAAGAAACAGGCGAGGATGTAGCCCTTGACGATAGCTGGAACTATACCGATATCCTCTGGAACGGCATACAGGCAGAAAAGGTGCAGCGGGCATTTGAGAAACTGAATTACCGGGAACAGACCTTGCTCGAAAAACGGTTAGCAATTTGCATGACCTGTGGGCGTGTCAGCTCATGGAAAGACCGCCCCACCTTTGAAGAACTGGCGGTTATGTTTGAGGGCAGTACAGCCAGCGGTGCAGAACGAGCCTACCGAAAAGCAGTGGACAAGTTGACGGAATTGTTGGTTGCCGAGGGCGCAATCCATGCAGTCCGGCTAAAACAGAAATCCAAGATTAAGCGAAAAAAGAAAATCGCCGCCGCAATCTACGAATATCAGGCAGACTGCGACGGCGAATGGGGCGAAATATCATTAGATTTTGAGAACGGCAAGGCAGAGGTCATTTTGCTTGCCGATTGGGATACAGTGAAAACAAACAAATTTGCAAGCAGAGCAATCGCCTATCTTCTGAACTGTGAGAACGAAAAATTACCCAAGGAAATAATGGTGGCCTTTGAATAACGAGGGAGTGAGATACATGGAACAATTATTGATTATTGAAGATGATATAGGGTTGAATCAGGGTTTAAGTAAAGCACTGAAAGCAGATGACCGTCAGATCATTTCCTGCCAAGACCTAAAAGCGGCAAAGGAACAGCTGCTTTGCGGCGGTGTATCCCTGATCCTGTTGGATATCAATCTGCCGGATGGCAGCGGGCTCGAGCTGCTCCGGGAGGTCAAGGAAAACACACCCTATATTCCTGTTATTCTGCTGACTGCCAATGACACCGATCTGGATATCGTAGACGGACTGGAGAGAGGCGCTGATGATTACATTACCAAGCCCTTTTCTCTTTCGGTTTTGCGGGCAAGGGTGAATACCCAACTGCGAAAGCAAGCGTCAAACCATAAAAATGCGCCGTTCCATATGGATCTATTTCACTTTGACTTTGAGGCTATGACCTTTTATGTGGGAGATTCAAAAGTGGAATTGAGCAAAACAGAACAAAAATTACTGCGTTTGCTTGTTGAAAACCGTGGTCGAACCATGACCCGTGGAGACCTTGTCGACCGGATCTGGACAGATGGCGCAGAATATGTGGATGAAAATGCTTTGTCTGTTACGATCAAGCGTCTGAGGGATAAGCTTGGCGCACAGAAATACATTAAAACCATCTACGGAATCGGTTATAGCTGGGTGACAAAAGATGAATAAAACCGGCATTGTGATCATACTGCTATTTTTTCTGGCGGCGATAGCTGCTGTATTATGGGAGCGGAGGAAGATCAGAAAAACGATGGAAGAAATCGAAAGGATGCTGGACGCTGCCATGACCGGCTCCTTTTCTGAAACCAATTTTGATGAAAGCCAGCTATCTGCATTGGAAACGAAGTTTGCGCACTATCTTTCCGCCGCAGAAGCATCTTCTCAAAACATAGCGCAGGAAAAAGACAAAATCAAAACCTTGATTGCGGACATCTCCCACCAGACA